>NZ_JAMOYY010000014.1:0-91346 GCF_023669475.1 Blautia sp. MB18-30
ATTATGTACTTTACTATGTCTGTTTATGCAAATGACTAAAAAAAAGAAAAAAGTATGGTAAAATTAAAGTTACAAAAATTTAGGGGAGGGGAATGAGAAAATGGATAAAATAAAAAGATGTTTGCAATGTGGAAGAGGTGTCTCAGATTCTGTGGACAATGTGGTAAGAGAGTAAATTGAGAAAAGGAAGGAGCGATTTTATGTATTCAAGGATGAAAAGAAAATGTAGTTTTATTGTACTAGTAGTAATGGTAGTTAGTCTGCTTATGGTTTCTGGAACGCCGGTACATGCTGACAGTTACAGCTGGATGGAGAGTGCAAAGAAGGTAAAAATCAATAGTACGATCAAAGGAGTGGCACGGAATAATCAGCCCCCGACTCTCATGGATCCATGGGATAGCTATGAAGAGTACTTTTATTTTAAGGCCCCGGTAAAAATGAATATCACTATTACAGTAACTATGAAAGGAACCCAAGGTGTTTCAATGTCGTTATATAATAGCAGAGGAAATTATATGAGGGATAGTAACGATTGGTTATATAACAGATCTAAAAATCAGAATAGTACAATTCTGCGGAGTACTTGTAATGCAGGAGAATATTATATTCGTCTAACGGAACTTTATAATTCTAATTCAGAAAAACATCCGTATTCATTAACAGTCCAGGGAAAACTTTTAAATTCTGCAAAGATAACTAAAATACGAAAAGTTTCTTCCACAAAAGCTAAAATAATATGGAAAAATCTTGGAAATGTTACGGGATATGAGTTATTTAGAAAGAATTATGGAGGCAGTTATAAGAAGGTTGCAACAATAACGAGAAGGAGAAATTATTACATAGATAAAGGATTGAAACGCAGAAAGAACTATTATTATATTGTTCGTGCTTACAAAACAATTGATGGTAAAAAGGTATACAGTAATAATTCTGCAGTAACAAGGATTAAAATGTAGATACTTTAACCGAATCAAGTAAGCTCACTGTTTCAATTGCGAAAATAAATAAGCAGTGGGCGGAGACTTGCTTGTATCAGGAGGAGGGCAGGCTCCTTCTGATAAACTGCGAGGCAGTTATCCGGTTATGAACAAGTAGCGAAGCGGATTGCGAATATCCGTTTGACTAGAAATGAGAGAGAAAATATAAGAAAAATCAAGAGCTTTTGTTGGATGTTTTTTTACTTTCAATAGTTATTTCAACAAATAAGACAGAAGCAGCAGTACAGGATACTAATGAAGGTACATTGAATGTTCAATGGGAAGATGAAAACTTTGGTGAGTCAATTTGCAATGCTTTGAAAAAAGAAGAAGTCACATATGCAGATATTGAAGGAATAACAGGCATCAGTATCGATTCGCAGTATGTAGTGAAGTTGGATTGGAAAGATAAGACAGAAGAATACGTTTACAATTCAGGGAATGATATGTGTGAAATACTTGCATTGCAGGAATTTTCTACATTAGAGGATTTAAAGAAATTTCCTTATCTTCGTGAATTATGTCTGAATGAATGCATAGTTGATGATAATACTGCATTAGGAGAATTGACTAAATTAGAAAACCTGAAGTTGGATGGATATTCCATAGATTCCCTTGATCGTTTGAAAAATCTGACTGCATTAAAAAGTCTGATCATTCAGGGTGCGGAGTTCGAAGATTTACAGGCATTAAAAGAACTGACTAATATGGAAGAACTAAGGCTGCCTAATAATAATATCAAAAACATCGATGCTTTGGAGAAAATGACAAACCTGGAAGAACTCATATTATACGGGAATCAAATAAAGAATATATCTGCACTCAGAAAACTCTGCAAACTTAGGGTGTTAAAACTGGAAGGGAATCTGATAGAAGACGTAGAACCATTAATGAATTTAAAAAATCTTGAGAAATTAAGCTTAGGGGATAATCCAGTTAAAAATGTACAACTTCTTGAAAATCTTACGGGAACGGATATAGATTTGGAGTGAATGTAGAAAAAGAAGGAGATTATGTGGATTTGAGTACAGATAAAACACCACACTATGGAGTTGTAACAAGAGTAATTGATTCGAATAGTTTTGAAACCATAGAGTGTAATATATTTGGAGCTCCTTGCAAAATTATTGCAATGACACGCCGGAAATCCGATGAGAGAGGTATAGTTCGTTCTACGAAAACAAGATGATGATTAAGGGAGGGATATGATGAGAAAGATTAAAAAGTATTTTATTATAATATTACTAAGTATATTCACTTTAACAACTGTAGAAACTTCATCACTGAATTTTAGTGCATATATCGTTCAGGCAAAGGTTTCTTCTTCGACGAAGAGAAAAGCTCAAGAGGCATATCGAAAATTTCTGACGCAAAGGAGATACAGATATTTTACATTATGGGATATTGATAAAGATGGCTTGAAAGAACTTCTTGTTACCGATGGAAGAGAGCGAGTTGGAAATTCACCGATCAAAGCATATGCATATACTTATACACGGGGAAAACTGAGATATGCAGGTGAGATTGGGAGTCCTATGTCAGGAATAAGCTATAATTGTATAACAAAGCGTTTGCATGCATCTTGGGGTGGATGTGGAAATGTTGAATATTGGTATTATACCTTGACAAAGAATAAAAAAGTAAAACAGGTAATATGCGGTGCGTATGTAAATGGAGTAAAAAATGGAAATGTACAATACAAATGTTTATATAACAAGAAAAAAATTTCATTAAAAAAATGGAAACAGATAACAGATAAATGGATTAAACAAACAAGCACTTTGAAATATTATAGAAATACTACAAGTAACAGAAAAAAACATATGAAAATGTAAAAGTAATAATCACAGTAAAATAGGGAAGAGGTGCAAATTACGCTCAAACGGAATGCCAGTTCCGCTACTGCGGAACGGCTATTCCATTTTTAACGGTACGAAGTACCGCTAGATGATATCATTCTGTTTCACGCATATTTATACCGTTCATCTCCAGACGATATGTATGATGTTTATCTGTGATTCGTGTAAGGCACGCATCAGCGTAGGTATTATCAGCAAACATATCAAACCATGTACTGACTGGAAACTGTGAGATGACTACAGTTGATTTTCTTCTATCCCTGGTGTCAAGGATTTCAAAAAGATCCCGGCATTTATCAAGATTGAGATCCATAAGGCCAAAATCATCGATCACAAGAAGATCCAGCTTGGTCAGCTTATTCAGGTAATCCAGATTTGTGGATTTGATACGTGCCTGTTCCATTTCGCTCATAAGAGTGTTCACTTTTATATACTTTACACTCTTAGACTGCTTCATTGCAGTTACACAAAAAGTATTGATTGAAACAATCTCAAACCCTCAGCAGAACTGGGGAGACTCGTGGACACAAGGAGCGATAAATGTAGTATCAAATTAGAATGTGGGTCTAGCAAACCACATAAAAGACAACGGAGGTATCCATGGATAATCAAAGTTTAGCACATAGTAGGTATAATTGTACGTACCATATAAGAAGTGATGCCTTTATTGTTAGTAGAAGCAATACAGGCAACTACAAAAGTCTTGTGGATATCAATGCCACAGCAGATTTTGTACACGATTTTTAAAGTCATAGGGATTCCTTTCGGAACCGTGAGGTTCAGAGAATTATAGGGAGTAACGGCATTGACTGAACGCCTAAGCCATAAACGAGATTGTTTATACAAAGATAAGATTACGTGTTCAAAGTCACACTTATTTGTGCTTGAAAAGGCGGACTACACATATAAAAATACGGTCATCCGGCAAGCCGGACAGCCCACTCACCTCCCCGTGATTTACAGTATACCGAGATCCCTATAAGAAGAATTATAAAGAAAAAAACTCAGGAAAACATTTTCATAACGTTTTTTGTCTGAGTGAAGCGAAAGGAATGGATATAAATATGAAAAGAATAGTACAAATATGTTTGATAATGACAGGAATTTTTTTGGGAGTTTTTAATGTTTATGGATCTTCGACGTATCAGATTCTAAAAGATCAACAAATCGAATTTACGGATATTCTGGTAGAGGGAGATAGTTTAGTTCTGGTAAGAAATGAAAAAAATGGTTTTTCATCAGAAGGAATATATTTAGGTGTGTATAACTGTGTTGAGAGAATGTGGACTGTAGAATATCAGGCCTATGATGAATATTTGAAATCATCCTATTATGCAGGAGATGGAATATTCGCTTTGTCGGATGGAGAGACCACTACGTTATTAAATACTAAGACGCAGAAATTTTTGAAATTGGATATAAATGTTAATTTTAATGATCTTCATTTTTATAATGGATGTGCGGTGAGCGGAGCCAGAGAATCCTATGGAGATCAATTGTATGGAATTTATGAAATCGACGAAGATGGAAATTACCAAAATACCGGTATTACTGATTTTATTACCGAGGATAAAATATTGAGCCCGGATGATTTTGAGTTTGTATATGCGGATGGAAAGCAGGTTGTTTATATTTATGATGGGGAAGAGTTTTATATATATGATGTTGTTGCTGCAGAAGTTTACGACATTTACCATCCGGATTATGCTGATAAGTTCTGGCATGGGTGGACTGATACATTAAAAGTAAGTATATGTGGAGAAAAATATCTCGTTCTTTTAAATATGGAAGGTACTGATGGACAAAATTATTATGCGGTTATGGATTTTTATGGAAGTATGATTACGGAGGCAACGAAATGCGATTTGGCAATAGCAACGGAAAAAGGAAACATTGTAGTAAAAAATGGTAATGAATTAAATGAGATTGAGCTTGCTAAATTGGAGACACCAGAAAAACAGTCGTTAAATTTGATGCCTTTATTGGAAACAAACTGTTCTTGGAGAAATGAGCAAACGGCTGGAATGGATATTCAGGGAAATACTTATGGAAATGCAATAGAGTATTCTTTTGTCACTGATCCGTTTGGTACAGAAGAATACAGTACGTGCGATGCGTGGTATTTAGGGGAAAATTATTCAAGACTTACGGGAACCTGGTATTTTCCTGCAGATCAGATTCAAGATGGATTTGCACATATAAGATTAATAGGCGATGGAAATGTAATATATGATAATTCAGAGTTAAATGCAGATAATTGTCGGATCGATTTTGATATAGATGTAAGCGGAATCAGAGAGCTTAGTTTTGAATATAACGGGATTTGTGATATGACGGATATTTTGTTTGGCATGTCTGATGCTAAATTATGTAGTTGAGAGATTTTTAAATAAATGATAAAGGGGAAGAGAAAATGACAAAAGTTAAAAGGTGTTCACAATGTGGAAAAGAAGTGTCTCAAGGTGGTTCGTTTTGTCCGTTCTGTGGAAACATTATAAATGAGAATGTGAAGAGTGAAAGTAGAGAATCAGCTATATATGGGTTAGATGATGATACTCAAAAGAAATATCAAACTGATATAAATAAAAAATTACAAAAACAAAAACATCTGGAATATCAAAAAGAAAATTTATTAAAAAAGAAAAAGAGTTTGGGACTGAAAATTGATAATTACAGCAAGATTATACAAAAAGAGATTCCGAGTTGTGAACGAAATAAAACGGCACCGAATATGCCAGTTATAAAAATTGAGAATTCTAAAATGGACGTCAAATGGTATATAGCAGCATGTATTGCTGTTTTGGAATTTATTTCAGGATTCATGCCATGGGTGAGTTTATATTATGCGGATCTGTTTCAAGGTCAAACAATAAGTTGCGCAGGTATTTTTGATCTATTGAACGATATTTCAAAATTTGAAGATTGGACGAACTCAACACCAGAAGTGTTAAGAGTATTTGTATTTATTATTATGTTTGGTTTTGTAATGCTGTTTATTAATGGCTATTTTATAGCACAGGTCTTACAAAAAAGGGAATCTGAGGTAAGTGGAACGATAGCAGGTATCAGCGGAATTGTAGTATCAGTGGCTATCTTATTGTATAAAATTAGTATGGAAGAAGATGACTGGAGATGGATTTCAATTAATACGCAGGTTGGCGTTTGGCTGATGTTGCTTGCAGGAATCGCTTTGATTTGTGTGATTGTATTTTATAAAAGTGATACAGAAGCAGAGACAAAGAATAAATCAAACTTCGAATTTGAAGTGATGAATTATGATCCAGTTCTGCCGGTTCGAATGAAAACTCTTAAAATCAGAAAAGAAAATGATAAATTAATACTTGAATTGACGTATGCGGAATTTGAATGGGCAGGTATTGAGGAATTTATAGTAGATATTCAGTTAGTAAGATACGATGGCACTGTTAATACGTTTGTCCAAAATGCACTATTTGAGAAAAAAGGACAAAATTTCGCAAGATTCCAATTGCAGGATGCGGGATATGATCTGGATGGCATTGCAAGTGCAAGAGTAAACATTTTAGTTTATAACATATATAAAAGTCAGAAGAAACATGTGGAAAAAGGAAGTGGCTTTTCAGCATACAGTGATTATTCTGTTGATGAACTGCGTAGTGCAAGATTCGCGAATTCGAATATGGTGATGTGTATGGAAAAAAATATCGGGAAAAACCATCAGTGCTGCTGTGGACAGGTGTATTCCAATAAAAATAATAAATGCCCGCTTTGCGGAAAGGAAAGAAGGGATAAGTAGTATGAATGATACAGAATATAGAGAAAGATGCAGAGAGTTAGAAAAAAATATACATATGTTAGAATCTGAAGTCAATGTATTAAACAATGAATGTGAAAAGTTGTTGGATTTAAAAGAAAAGAGTCGAAATAGTCTGCAGATGTCTTCTTGTGGGAATAATCCGATATTTGTGGAAAAAGCACAAGTTAATATGGAGAAAGAAATTCCAACAATAGGTAAATCTCAAGACAAAAAAACAGAAGATAAATCTGAAATTTCACAAGACAAAAAAACGCAGATAAATCAATTCTGCCCGTATTGTGGAGCAGTAGTAAAAGGAATGCAATTCTGTGGACAATGTGGAAAAAGAGTAAACTGAGATAGAGAGGTGCGTATGAAGAAATGTCCGAAGTGTGGGAAAGAAAATATAGATGAGGCAAGATTTTGTACATGGTGCAGAGCAGAGTTGCCGGTGATATCAGAGAAAAAGAAAAATGATCTGGGAAGAATAATAGCAATCGTAATACTTATATCAGTTATTTGTGCATGTCTGGCCGGAGTATTTATGCTTTTTAAAGATAAAAACTCTGGGAAAGATCAAGGTGAAGCAATAGCACAGAAAGAAGAAAATAGACAAGTGGATAAAGACATATCTGCTGAAAAGAAGAGTTCTGGTGTATATGTGGCTCCTTTTATGAATAATGAAGGAAAGTGGGGCTATATAAACACAGATGGAGATGTAGTTATTGAATGTAAATATGATTCAGCATATGAATTTGATCAGGATGGATATGCGGTAGTTGGAATGCAGACAGATTCAGATGCAAGTGAATATTATACGATTTATGGATTGGTAAATACAGAGGGAGAAGAGATTATTCCTTTAGACTATAGCTATATTAACAGTTCAATTGGTTCTACTTGTGATAATTATGGATATAGAACTATAACCAGACTTCCGTATCCATTTGATTATGATGAGCAATATTCAGGAGTTATGGATAAGAATGGAAACATTATGATGTCTCCAGAGTATAGCAGTATATATAATATAGGTGATTCTGGATATTTTATTGCTTGTGAGTCTGAAACGGGAATGTATGGAATTATAGATGAAAATTACGAGTGGATTTGTGAAGCAGAATATTCAGATATTTATAAAGTGTGGGAGGATTCTACTGATAATTTAGTGAAAGTAAATGGAGAGTATCTGCTGATAGCAGAGTATGATTTTCAGGAAGGGCATGGTGCTGAGATTATAAATGAATATGGAGAAACTATTGTGCCAATGGAATATTATGATATAAATTCACAATGTGGAATGAATCGTTTAGTTGTTGAAAATTCTGAAGGATATTATGGCGCTATAGATTTGGAAGGTAATCTGGAAGTACCATGTCAATATGATGAATTAGGGAATTTTTCGTATGATAATGAGACCTATGCAATGAAAGATAATGCTGTTTTTATAGTAGACATTTATGGAAATGAGCGTTTTCTTACAAATGCAGATGAGTGTTGGCAGATGGATTCAAATCTTTATGAAGTAGGGATTAATGAGAACTGGAATGTTATTGATTCAAATGGTGAATATCTGTTTTCAGAAACTCATGATAATCATGAAGTAAATGAGAAGTATATTGCTGGCAATAACGAAGAGAAAAAACATGGTATGTTGATCTTAAAGTCAGGCGAGGTAGTTAACACAGAATATCAGAAATATATGCTTTCATATACAGTGCCGGATATAGTGGGAGTTTATGATGGGGCAAATTACGGAATGCTTGGTTCGAATGGAGAATTAATAGTCCCATGTAGCTATGATAGTTGTGAAATATCTGAAGATGGTGCATATATTACTGCTGACAGACAGAAGGATGAGTATGGAAATTATACAGAATGTACTTTGTTTGATAGCAATGGTAATAAAATAGAAACTTTTGATACGGGAATTTATAATGTAGGTGTTTTTCGGAAAATTTCAAACGCTGCATAAGTGAGTTAATAGAAATAAGAGAAGAAGTTTGAAACAAATAAGTAGAGGACAGCCAAAGAATAAAGGGCATGACAAATAAACCATCGTAAGAGGTGGTTTTGAAAAGTAAATATGGACACAACAACCTAAGTCAGTACCACCAGCAAAGCTGGTGGTACTGACTTTGTCCTGTGCTTTTTTATAGTAAGCATTTACCGTATACGTAAATTAGTGTAATATCCTCGTCCTTATCAAC
This sequence comes from Blautia sp. MB18-30, assembly GCF_023669475.1. Classification (NCBI taxonomy): domain Bacteria; kingdom Bacillati; phylum Bacillota; class Clostridia; order Lachnospirales; family Lachnospiraceae; genus Blautia; species Blautia sp. MB18-30. The sequence goes on from NZ_JAMOYY010000014.1 coordinate 8,822, forward strand.
AGAACACGTATAGACCCAACCCTTTTCGGACAAGCTACCCTCATAAACATAAGAAAAAAATCAGAAAGTGCAGGAGATCATAAACAGTATTATTATTTTCAAGGAGGGAAAAACTTATGCTACGTTATCTGCCTGTTCGAAAAGTTCATGCAAGACAGGTCCTTGATTCCAGGGGGAATCCTACGGTGGAAGCGGAAGTGACTGTGGGTGAAGGAATCGTGGGGATTAACGGATACACAGGAAGAGCCATGGTGCCGTCCGGAGCATCCACAGGTAAATTTGAGGCTGTGGAGCTGCGGGACGGAAACCGGGAGGAATATCTGGGCCAGAGTGTGAAAAAAGCAGTGGAAAATATCAATACACGTCTGGCAGATGCCATTATCGGAGAGAATGCCCTGAACCAGGCATGGATCGATCATCTTCTGATCGAAACCGACGGAACGGAGAACAAAAGCAGCGCAGGAGCCAATGCCACGCTGGCAGTATCTCTGGCAGCAGCCCGTGCAGCAGCCGGGGCCCTTCGGCTTCCTCTTTATCAGTATCTGGGCGGCTGTCATACCCTGCAGCTCCCTGTGCCGATGATGAATATTTTAAACGGGGGAAAGCATGCGGACAATACGGTAGATCTTCAGGAGTTTATGATCATGCCAACAGGAGCTTGCTGTCTGGAAAAGGGTATCCGCATGTGTGCGGAAGTCTACCAGCACTTAAAGCTTCTTCTCCGGGAAAAAGGACTCTCCACAGCGGTTGGAGATGAAGGCGGCTTTGCTCCGGATCTTTCTGATTCGGAGGAAGTGCTTACCCTGATCGTTCATGCCATAGAAAAAGCAGGATATAAGCCAGGAGAGGAGATCACTATTGCCATTGATGCAGCCTCCAGCGAGCTTTATGATGAGGAAAAGGGTGTGTATTTTTTCCCTGGGGAGAGCCGCATGAAAGGAGAAAAGATCTACCGGGATGCCGGTGAGATGACAGAGTATTATGAAAAACTGGTGGAAAAATTTCCCATTGTTTCCATTGAAGACGGTCTCTGGGAGGATGACTGGGAAGGCTGGAAATATCTGACGGAACACCTGGGAAAAAAGATCCAGCTGGTAGGCGACGATCTGTTTGTCACCAATATCAAACGGCTGCACTGTGGCATCGGACTTGATGTTGCCAATGCTATCCTTATTAAAGTAAACCAGATCGGAACTCTCACGGAAACTCTGGATGCGGTGGAGATGGCTCAGCATGCCGGGTATCGTGCAGTGATCTCTCACAGATCCGGGGAAACAGAGGATTCCTTTATCGCAGATCTGGCAGTTGCCTGTGGGGCAGGACAGATCAAAACAGGCGCACCCTGCCGTTCGGACCGGAACGCCAAGTATAACCAGCTTCTGCGGATCCACGAACAGCTCGGAGCTCTTGGAAGATATAAAGATCCTTTTGCAAAAAAATCTCAGAAAAAGCCCTGCATAAAATAAACGGAAAATGGTTGAAATCCCGGTTTAGCTATGGTAAAATAACCTCTAGTTGATTAGGAGGTGTAACCGCGTGAACATTTTGAAGATTATTCTGACTGTAATTTATGCAATAGATTGTATCGCTCTGACTGTTGTCGTACTGATGCAGGAGGGCAAGCAGCAGGGTCTTGGCTCTATCGCCGGAGTAGCTGATACTTACTGGGGTAAGAATAAGGGCCGTTCCATGGAAGGTGGTCTTGTAAGAGGTACCATTATCATGGGAGTTATTTTCTTTGTACTGTCAATCGTACTGAACATTATCTGATCTGCCAGGGGCAGAACAGAAGTTGGTAACACTCTTGCTGCGTTAGCATGCAGAAGAAACTCGGATGGGGACTTCTTTTGTTAATCAGCAGGAGTGTTTTTGCGTTGATACAGGGGCACGGGTGAGCCTTCCTCCGGAATGATAACAGGGTAAAAATGAAATATAAATATGAAACAGGAGAAAATGTGAAAAGATCGAAAAATTTTGAAAAAAGAAAAAAGTTTATAATGGAGCTTCTGGGAGATCCGCTGTATAAGCCCATGCGCCTGCGTGAGATCGCATCTCTTCTTCAGCTGGATAAGAGTGAGAAAAAAGAGCTTTTTGACGTGCTGGACGAGCTTTGCGCCCAGGGCAAGGCTGAAGTAGATAATAAAGGAAGATACAGCAAGGTTTCCGGCAAGCGCAGAGACAGACGAAAGAATAAAGAAGCTCTGAAGGCAGAAAAGCCGGAGCGTGGCCGTAAGGGAAGAGAATGCAGAGAGAAGAATCATGAGGAATATCGTTTCTCCGAGAAGGACGGAACCATCATGGAGGGAACTTTTATTGGCCATTACAAGGGCTTTGGCTTTGTGGAAGTGGAGGGTCAGGAACAGGATATTTTTATTCCGGAAAATGACACGGGAAGCGCCATGCATCAGGATAAGGTGCAGATCCTTGTACGGAACGGACATAAAGAGGGAAAACGTCAGGAAGGCGTTGTGCTGAAGGTTCTGGAAAGGGGAATGCCTTCGATCGTGGGAACATACCAGAGCAGCCGTGATTATGGCTTTGTGATCAGTGATAACCCCAAATTTTCCAAAGATATCTTTATTTCCAGAAAAAACTCCATGGGAGCAAAGGACGGAGACAAGGTAGTTGCAGAGATCACAGATTACGGCTCCAGAAACCGGAAGCCGGAAGGAAAGATCACGGAGGTGCTGGGAAACTTACGTTCACCTGGAACAGATATCCTTGCTATTGTGAAGAGCTTTAACATACCAAGTGTATTTCCTGACAAAGTACTTCGTCAGGCTGACCGTGTGCCGGATCATGTACAGGAAGCGGATCTGGATGGAAGACTGGATCTCAGAAATCTTGTTACAGTTACCATTGACGGTGAGGATGCAAAGGATCTGGATGATGCCATTTCCCTGACAAAGGAGGATGGAATCTACCATCTGGGTGTGCACATCGCAGACGTGAGCAACTATGTTCAGGGCGGCAGTGCCCTTGACAGAGAGGCACTGAAGCGCGGAACCTCCGTCTATCTTGCAGACCGTGTCATTCCCATGCTCCCGGAGCGGCTTTCCAACGGTATCTGTTCTCTGAACCAGGGACAGGACCGTCTGACCTTAAGCTGTCTGATGGATGTTAATGAAAAAGGAAAGGTGATTTCCCATAAGATTGCAGAAACCGTGATCCGTGTAGATGAGCGTATGTGTTACACAGATGTGAAAAATATTCTGGAGGATACCGACGAGGTGGCGAAGAAACGCTATGAAGCTCTGATCCCCATGTTTTTCCTGATGAAAGAGCTTTCCGGGATCCTGCGCAGCCGCCGTCATACAAGAGGTTCCATTGATTTTGATTTTCCGGAGAGTAAGATCATCCTGAATGCGGCAGGAAGAGCTATTGATGTGCAGCCCTATGAGGCCAATGTGGCAACCAGGATCATTGAGGATTTTATGCTTCTTGCCAATGAAACTGTGGCACAGGAATACTGCACCGGAGATTATCCCTTTGTATACAGAACGCATGAAAATCCAGATCCGGAAAAGATTGAAAGTCTTCTGATGCTTCTTCATAATGAAGGAGTCAACATACAGAAATCCGGACAGGAGATCACGCCTGGTGAGATCCAGGAGATCCTGGAAAGTATTGAGGGAATGCCCAATGAGGCACAGATCAGCCGCCTGACCTTGCGTACCATGAAACAGGCAAAATATACTACGGAATGCAGCGGACATTTCGGACTTGCAGCGAAGTATTACTGCCACTTTACTTCTCCGATCCGAAGATATCCGGATCTTCAGATCCACAGGATCATCCATGACCGTCTGAGAGGCAGACTGGTAAGGGAAGGACGTACCGAGCATTACAAGGAGATCCTGGATGAAGTAGCACGCCAGTCCAGTGTGTGCGAACGGCGTGCAGACGAAGCAGAAAGAGAATCCGATAAGCTGAAGAAAGCAGAGTATATGTCCTATCATCTCGGAGAGGAGTATGAGGGGATCATCTCCGGCGTTACAGGATGGGGACTTTATGTGGAGCTTCCGAATACCGTGGAAGGACTGATCCATATCAATACATTACGAGATGACTATTATGTATTTGACCAGGATGCATATGAACTGCGGGGAGACATGACAGGAAAGATCTTCCGTCTTGGGCAGAAGGTCCGTGTCCGTGTGGCAGATGCGGATAAAATGCTGAAAACCGTGGATTTTGTCCTGGCTGAGGAAGACTGAGGGAGCGCGAAATGGCAAAAAAAACAGGAATGAAACTGATCGCAAATAATAAAAAGGCTTTTCATGATTATTTTATCGAGGATACTTATGAGGCCGGGATCGCACTTGCAGGAACCGAGGTGAAATCCTTACGTTCCGGTAAATGCAGCATCAAGGAGGCCTTTGTCCGTGTGGAAAACGGAGAAGTTTATGTATATGGAATGCATATCACTCCTTATGAGAAAGGAAACATTTTTAACAAAGATCCTCTTCGTGTGCGTAAGCTTTTGCTGCATCGCTACGAGATCAATAAGATCGAAGCTAAATTAAAGGAAAAAGGATTGACTTTGGTACCACTGAAGGTTTATTTCAAGGACAGCCTGGTAAAAATAGAGATTGGCATGGCACGTGGTAAAAAGCTTTATGACAAGCGCCAGGATATTGCAAAGAAGGATCAGAGAAGAGAAGCGGAGCGAGACTTTAAAGTAAAAAATCTTTATTGATCGGCTGGTTTCAACTGAAAAAGTAAAAGTATGATAAAATGCGGGGAATGAGAAATGACAGAGGTACAGGAAAGACGTAAAAAAACGGTAGAAGCATCGATGACGGAGCAGGTTCATCTGATCATGCAGCAGCATCTGAACGGAGGCGGAAGACTTTTTGGCGGAGCACTGATGCAGTGGCTGGATGAGGTTGCCGGAGTGGTAGCTATGCGTCATGCGGAGACATATCGGGTGGTAACTGCGGCAGTGGACAATCTTCAGTTCAAGCATGCGATCTATGAGGGAGAGATCGTAGTACTTAAGGGATATGTGACTTATGTGGGAAGAACTTCCATGGAGGTCGAGATCGATACGTATGTGGAACAGCCGGATGGCATGCGTCATACTGTAAACCGGGCATTTTTTGTGATGGTGGCTGTAGATGAAGACCAGAAACCGATCCAGGTGCCGGAACTGATCATTACCACAGAAGCGGAAAAAGCCCGGAATGAAGCTGCGAAAATGCGCCGTGATATGCGCAGACAGCGAAGGGAAAACGGGTTCTGACCTCAGCTGTTCCAATTTTTGACATAGTTTAAAATATCTAAAGATTCTGTGAAATTCAGAACGGTCAGGTTGACAAGAAAGTGATACTCTGTAATAATAGAAAAGGAAAACCTGACAGCGAATAGGACCATTTTATATGGAGGAGATATAATGAAAAAACGTTATTTGATTCTTGCCGGAATTCTTGCAGCGAGCATGCTTGCAGCCGGTTGCGGAAAGAAGAACTCTGTGGCACCGGAGCAGAAGGTGGAGGCAACGGCAACCCCGACGGTAACGGAAGCTGCGAAAACGGATGTGGTGGAGATGCAGACCTCTACGGATGAAACAGCAAATATCAAGAACGTAATGGGAACCAAGAGTGAGACCACTACCAGTATTGTATTTACCAATAAGATGAATTCCACGATTTCTGCAATTTATGTCCGTCCTACCAGAGATGATGGCGATGACAGTGATGAGACCTGGGGAAGCGATCTTGTAAATGGTAAATTCACACTGGCTTCCAACGACAAGGTTGTTTATTATATGGAGAAGAGCCAGAAGGACGATAACGGAGATACAGCAACAAGCTTTGATGTAAGGATCACATTTACTGACGAAGAGCAGAATGAATGTTTCTTCCGCCAGCTGCCGCTTCTGACGATCTCACAGCTGAGCCTGTGCATGGATGGTGAGGGTGAAGACGGAATCCCATATGCTACATATCTGGCGAGCGGAAGCACTAAGGAGGTGTCTACCCTGAAGGATGTAAAGGCAAGGCTTGGCATTGAGGATGACAGTGAAAGTGACAGTGACAGTACAGATTCTTCAGACAGTACGGCTGTGACTCCGACTCCGGAGAGTTCTGATGATAATGGAGACAGTACAGACAGCAGTTCGTCCGGCAGTTCGGACTCCACATCCACACCGGATCCAACATCTGCACCAGCTTCCTCTGATTCTTCCGATGCACCGGATCCTACGGAAGCACCATCCGGCGAGGATGATCCGGCATCTGTAGCAGCAAGATATATCGGTCAGTCCATGTCTGAGCTTGAGAATGCATGCGGCAGCCCAAATGGCAGTGATTATGAGGACGAGCCGGAGTCCGGTAAGACAGGTTATTATTATTATGATACGTTTACGGTATCCACAACTTTTGACAATGACGGCAATGAAGTTGTATCCGGCGTATGGTAAAGGAGAATAAACATATGAAAAGAGTGTTACTGAAATTAAGCGGAGAGGCTCTTGCAGGAGAGCAGAAGAGAGGCTTTGATGAAGCAACTGTTACAGAGGTTGCCAAACAGATCAAGACGATCGTGGATGAAGGACTTCAGGTTGGTATCGTGATCGGAGGTGGAAACTTCTGGAGAGGACGTACCAGCGGAGCCATGGACAGAAGCAAGGCGGATCAGATCGGCATGCTTGCTACTATCATGAACTGTATCTATGTGTCTGACATCTGCAGATATGTGGGACTTAAGACAGAGGTGTTTACCCCGTTTGTATGTGGTGCATTTACCACACTTTATTCCAAGGATGCTGTAGAAGAGAGCTTCGCAGAAGGAAAGGTTGTATTCTTTGCAGGTGGTACCGGCCATCCGTATTTCTCTACAGATACAGCTACTGTACTTCGTGCTGTTGAGATCGGCGCAGATGCCATTCTTCTTGCCAAGGCTGTTGACGGAATCTATGACAGTGATCCGAAGGTAAATCCGGATGCCAAGAAGTATGATGAGATTTCCATCGATGAAGTAGTTGCAAAGAAGCTGGCAGCTATGGATCTTACCGCTTCCATCATGTGTATGGAGCAGAAGATGCCGATGCTGGTATTCGGTCTTGATGAAAAGGACAGCATCGTCAATACCGTACATGGCAAGTTCTCCGGAACAAAGGTAACCGTGTGATCAAAAGGGAATAATAAAAAAACCATACAGGGAGATATGTGAAATGGATGAGAGAATTCAGGTATACGAAACAAAAATGGGAAAAACACTGAATGCTTTGGAGAGTGAGCTGACAACCATCAGAGCCGGCCGTGCAAACCCGCATATTCTTGACAAACTTACCGTAGATTATTATGGAGCACCGACTCCGCTCCAGCAGGTTGCAAACATTTCTGTACCGGAGGCACGTATGATCCAGATCCAGCCGTGGGAATCCAGCATGATCAAAGCGATCGAGAAAGCGATCCTTTGCTCTGATCTGGGATTAAACCCGAGCAACGATGGAAAAATGATCCGTCTTGTTTTCCCGGAGCTTACCGAGGAACGTCGTAAAGAGCTGGTGAAGGACGTTAAGAAAAAAGGCGAGGGTGCCAAGGTTGCAGTAAGAAATATCCGTCGTGATGCCAACGATGCATTTAAGAAACTTGCAAAACAGGATGTTTCTGAGGATGAGATCAAAGAGCTTGAGGATCAGATCCAGAAACTTACAGATAAGTACATCAAGGAAGTTGACAAGGCGATCGAGAACAAGTCTAAAGAGATTCTGACTGTATAATTGTAAGAAATACGAGGATAGAGAGGGCTTCTTTGAAGAAGCTCTCTTTCTGTATGGAGGAGATTTATGAACGTACCAAATCATATCGCGATCATTCTGGACGGAAACGGACGTTGGGCAAAGGAACGAGGAATGCCGAGAACCTACGGACATGTAAAGGGATGCGCCAATCTTGAAAACATTTGTTATGATATCAAAGACCTTGGGGTGAAATATCTTACGGTTTACGCTTTTTCCACAGAAAACTGGAAACGCTCCAGAGAAGAAGTGGAAGCACTGATGAAACTGTTCCGCGGTTATCTTAAGAAATGTATCAAGATTTCCAAGAAAAATAATATGAAGATGAAAGTCATCGGAGATGTTACTGCCTTTGCACCGGATATCCAGCAGAGTGTCCGGGAACTGGAGGAATATTCCAAAGATTTTGACGGTATTTATTTTCAGCTGGCATTAAATTACGGAAGCCGTGATGAGATCCGCCGTGGAATGCAGAGGATGGCACAGGATGTAAAAGACGGAAAGGTTAAGCCGGATGGCATTACAGAAGATACGATTGAGAGCTATCTGGATACTGCAGGTGTACCGGATCCGGATCTTTTGATCCGCACAAGCGGTGAGCAGCGGCTTTCCAATTTCCTGCTTTGGCAGCTTGCCTATTCCGAGTTTTATTTTACACCGGTTGCGTGGCCGGATTTCAATAAAGAAGAGCTGATCAAAGCCATCGAGAAATATAATCAGAGAGACAGACGTTACGGTGGCGTCAAGGAGGAGTAGATCATGTTTAAGACAAGACTGATAAGTGGTATCATCCTTGTCATCATTGCCCTGGCAACCATTATTTCCGGCAGCTGGATCCTGTTTTTTACACTTCTGGTTGTTTCACTGATCGGAATGAGAGAGCTTTACAAGGTAATGAAGGTAAGTGATGAGCACATTACTGTGCTGGAACTTGTGGGATATCTTGGAGCAGTGCTTTATTATATTGCTATGAAATTTGATTTTGGAAGTTATGGAACAATGGCGATCATCATCAGTATGATCCTGATTCTGTTTGTCTATGTATTCGGTTATCCGAAATACCGTGCGGAACAAGTGATGGCAGCATTTTTTGGAGTGATATATGTTGCGGTGATGCTTTCCTTTATCTATCTTACCAGAAGCCTCCCGGACGGAAAATTCCTGGTATGGCTGATCTTCTTATGCTCCTGGGGCTGTGATACCTGCGCTTACTGTGTGGGAATGCTCATCGGCAAACATAAGATGGCGCCGGTTTTAAGCCCGAAGAAATCCATCGAGGGAGCTGTAGGCGGCGTTGTGGGAGCGGCACTTCTTGGAGTGATCTATGCAGCGGCCACACAGGGAAAAATGGCGGAGTATGCCCTGATTTGTGCAGTTGGAGCCCTGATCTCCATGGTAGGTGATCTGGCAGCATCTGCGATCAAGAGAAATCAGAACATTAAGGACTATGGTAAGCTGATCCCGGGCCACGGAGGAATTCTGGACCGTTTTGACAGCGTGATTATCACAGCTCCTGTTATTTACTATCTTGCAAAAACGATTCTTGGAATTTAGGAGATATTGAAATGAAGAATATTGCAATCTTAGGTTCTACCGGTTCCATCGGAACTCAGACACTGGATGTGGCAAGAAAAAATGAAGATCTTCGTGTTGTTGCGGTCAGTGCGGGAAAAAGTGTGGAGAAACTGGAAGAACAGATCCGGGAGTTTCATCCACTTCTGGCTGCAGTCTGGGATGAAAAGGCAGCCCGGGACCTGAAAACACGTATTGCGGATACGGACACAAAGGTAGTCAGCGGAATGGAAGGACTTCTGGAACTTGCGTCCATGCCGGAATCCGATATCCTTGTCACTGCGATCGTGGGAATGATCGGGATTCGCCCTACCATGGAGGGAATCCGTGCCGGAAAGGACATCGCCCTAGCGAATAAGGAAACCCTTGTCACAGCCGGTCATCTGATCATGCCAATGGCAAAGGAATACGGCGTATCCATCCTCCCGGTTGACAGTGAACACAGTGCCATTTTCCAGGCTATCCATGGAGAAGAAAACGAAGAGATCCATAAACTTCTGATCACGGCATCCGGCGGACCATTCCGCGGACGTACCACAGAAGAACTTCGAAATGTTACGGTTGCGGATACTCTGAAACATCCAAACTGGGTAATGGGACGGAAGATCACCGTAGATTCCGCGACCCTGGTAAACAAAGGTCTGGAAGTTATAGAGGCCAAGTGGCTGTTTGACATGGACCTGGATCATATTCAGGTGGTGGTACAGCCACAAAGTATCATTCATTCCATGGTGGAATTTAAAGACGGCGCGATCATGGCACAGCTTGGAACTCCGGATATGAGACTTCCGATCCAGTACGCTCTGTACTATCCACACAGACGTTATCTGGATGGAGACCGTCTTGATTTCACGAAACTTCGTGAGATCACATTTGAGGTTCCGGATATGGAGACATTCCGCGGACTTCCTATGGCAATCCAGGCATCCCGGGAAGGGGGAAGTATGCCGACTGTCTTTAATGCGGCCAATGAGCTTGCAGTAAAGAAATTCCTGGAAGAAAAGATTGGCTTTCTGGATATTTATGAGATTATTGCACAGTCTATGGAAAGACATAAAAAAATCGCACATCCGGATCTGGATGAGATCCTTTCTGTAGAGCAGGATACTTATCAGTGGATCGAAAGCAGGTGGTAAATTGAGATTTGTGATTGCTGTAATTATTTTCAGTGTTGTGATACTGATCCATGAGCTGGGACATTTTCTTCTGGCAAAAAAGAACCATATCGAGGTATTGGAATTTTCTCTTGGTATGGGACCCAGGATCATAAGTACGGTAAAGGGCGGCACACGTTATTCCGTGAAACTGTTTCCTCTTGGAGGTTCCTGCGCCATGGCCGGAGAGGATGCGGAAGATGACAGTCCGGGAACCTTTAATTCGGCTCCTGTGTGGGGCAGGATCGCAGTGGTTGCTGCAGGTCCGGTATTTAATTTTCTGCTGGCATTTGTTTTGTCTGTGATCATTGTAGGCTGTATGGGCTATGATCCGGCAACCGTATTAGAAGTAACCCAAAATTCTGCTGCGGAAAAGGCCGGATTGAAAAAGGGCGATGTGATCACGGAATATCAGGGCTACCATATTGATCTGGGGAAAGATCTTTATGTATATTCGTATCTCAACGAACTGAAAGAGGGAGATACCATCCGGCTGAAAGTAAAACGTGATGGAAAGGAACAGGAGATTTCCTATAAACCAGATGTAAATGTGCGGTATCTTCTTGGCTTTAACCGTTCCGATGTAAATTCCATGACAGTGGAATCACTGATCAAGGGAATGCCACTGGAAGAGGCAGGTCTGGAAGCCGGCGATGTGATCACGAAGATCAATGGTGTGGAGGTCCCGGATGGAAATGCATATGAAAAATACATCGAGGAGCATCCGTTATCCAAGGAACCTGTGACGATCACCTATGAGCGTAACGGACTGGAATATGAGGCAGAGATAACACCAAGGGAATACAGAACACCGGTTTCCGGTTTCGGATATAACACATACAGTGAAAAGACTTCCGGCTTTAATGTTCTGAAATATGGTGCTGTGGAAGTGAAATACATGATCCGTACTACGATCTTAAGCCTGAAAGAGCTTGTGACCGGTCACCTTGGAATGAAAGACTTAAGTGGTCCTGTGGGTATTGCGGATGCCATTGGCGACACTTACGAACAGTCCAAGAGTGAGGGAACGCTGATGATCTGGATGAATTTGTTGAATATGGCAGTTCTTCTTTCTGCAAACCTGGGAGTGATGAACCTTCTTCCTCTTCCTGCGCTGGATGGAGGAAGGCTGGTATTTCTGGTGGCAGAAGCGATCCGGAGAAAACCGGTAAACCGTCAGGTAGAAGGCATGATCCATTTTGCAGGGCTGATGCTTTTGATGGCGTTGATGGTTATCGTTATGTATAATGATATTCTGAAGATATTCTGATGAGGATTATGAAGTAAAGATATATAAAAGATGGAATGGTCAGGAAGATGTCCGGATTGTTCCATCTTTTTTTAATGAAACATATGAAACCAAGATGAAACACATGAAACAAGATTGACATTCTATTTGTAACTTTGTACAATCAAAAATGTAGATAGCGATATTAAATCGTGCAAAATACTAAAAGAAATAAGGAATAAATCTCAAATAATAAGAAAAAATCACATAAGGAGATGAGACAATGGCAGGTACAATCAGAAAGGTTGCACAAATGGCACATGTGTCTCCAGCAACTGTTTCAAGATATTTTTCAGGACAGAATGTAGTGAGTGATGAATTATCCAGAAGAATTGAGGAGGCAGCTAATACGGTTGGTTATGTGCCAAATCATCCAACACGTAAGTCAGATGGTGTGATCGTAGTTCTGATTCCTAATCTGGAATTTGGATATTTCAGTGAATCCATAAAGGAGATTATCCGGCAGATGCCAAAATACAAATGTAGAGTGATATTTCTTCCTACATTTCCGGGAGATGATAGTTATAAGAGTATCCTGAAGGAATTGTATGTGATGGGAGTTATTTATCTGGAGGAGGAGATTGACCGTGAGGTGATACGATATATCCGGGCAAAGAATATCAAAGTGGTTATGCTGGGAGGCGCAGCTTTTGACAGCAGATGCGATATGGTACACATTAACGATATGATGGCTGCTTACGAGGGAATGAAATATCTTCTTGAAATGGGACACAGGGAGATACTGATTCTGACTGATCTTTCTACAAGCATCAGTTCAGGATTCCAGCGGTTAGTTGGCTGTAAGAAGGCAATGGAGGAATATGGACTTATGTTCAGTGATGACATGGCAGAATACGGTCAGCTTACCTTCGAAAAAGGCTATCGATCTATGAACAGTGCATTGCGAAAGAAAAAGAAGTTCACTGCAGTGTTTGCTTTTTCCGATGAGACTGCGGTAGGAGCAATTACAGCGCTAAATGAACATGGTTTGAAGGTTCCGGAAGATGTATCCGTTTTGGGATTTGATGGATTAAGTATATCAGAGCGGGTGGTTCCTAAACTTACTACGATTTATCAGCCACTGGATAAGATGGTGGAATGGACTCTTGAGATTTTGTGTAACAAAAGTAGAAACAGAGAAGAAAATATAGAGTATACACTACCCTATAAATTATTGGAAAGAGGAACTGTACTCAGAAGGGAGGAAATATAAAATGGGGGGGAAGAGCTTTAAAGATATTCTTTGGAAAATATTTAGATTTGTTTTCCTGGGATTTATGGCACTGATTTCAGTAGGACCATTAGTATGGATCGTGATGTCATCCTTTAAATCCAATAAGGAGATCCTATCATCTGCATTTGCACTGCCTACATCATTAAGCTTTAATGGGTATAAGGCTGCATTGGATTTGGCTCCAATTTTTAAGTTTTATGGAAACAGTGTTGTGATTTCTTTCACAAGTACCCTGCTAAATATCCTGATTGTTTCCATGGCTGCCTATGTGTTGGCCAGATATACGTTTAAGGGAAGTACCTTTATCACATTGCTTTTATCTGCGTCTCTTCTTGTACCTACTTCAGCACTTCTGATGCCAATCTATAAGATCATGATGGGAATCGGAATGTTTGATACAAGGTCAGGGCTTGTACTTGTGTATGCGGCACTGGGACTTCCTACTTCACTTTTCGTATTCAAAAGCTATTTTCAGGGCATCCCCAAGGAACTGGAAGAAGCTGCCTATATTGACGGAGCCGGGTTTTATCGGACATTCTTTGTAATTGTATTTCCATTGGCTAAATCAGGACTTGCAACAGGGGCAATTTTACAGTTCCTGACGTCATGGAATGAGTTCATGTTCGGACTCGTTCTTACCAAAAGCACAGAAGTAAGGACCCTTCCTCTTGCTCTGAATTATTTTACATCTCAGTTTTCGTTTAACTATACAGCGATGTTTGCGGCATTGACTATGGTAATTCTACCAAGTATCGTAATCTATGTATTGCTGCAGGAACAGGTTACTACCAGTATGGTAGCAGGATCTGTCAAAGGTTGAAGATGAAAATTTATAAATTATATAAAAGGAGGCAATTAATATGAAAACAAAAAAGGTGATGGCCACAGTATTGTCAGCAGTGACAGCATTATCCATGGCAGGAGGCATGACCACAACAGTAAAAGCGGATGATGTGACAGAAATCACATTTCCTACATCCTGGGTTGGTGTCAGTGTTAATACAGAATGGTTCCAGGATCGTCTGGAAGCTTTTAATGAGGAGTACGGTGACAGTATCAAGGTCAATGTGGAAGAAATCGCAGGTGATCAGAACTATGTGGATAAGCTGAAAGTTCTGTATTCTTCCAATTCTCTTCCGGATACATTCAGTACAGGTGGATATAATCTGATTGATTCAATGAAGGATCAACTTGTCGACCTTACTGATTATGTAGATGATGACTGGAAAAAACTTGCAACTGATGCATGCTGGGATGTAAACTCCCGCGATGGTAAGATTTATGGAATTCCTTATACCAGACAGGTAATAGGATACTTCTACAACAAAGATCTCTTTGCTCAGGCAGGAATTGAGAAACCGGCAAAGACATGGGACGAGTTCTTTGAGCAGTGTGACAAGCTTCTGGATGCAGGCATTACACCGCTTTCCATGGATACTGCAGATTCCGGTTGGGTAACTTCACTGATGCTTGGTGCTATGATTGGTGAGAGCGATGAGGGAGAACAGTTTATGAATACCATGCTCCCGACAGATTATAATACAAAAGAATTTATCGATGCAGCAACCAGGATTCAGACCATGTTTCAGAAATATACAACTCCGGATGCAGTTGGTGGAAAATATGAGAATGCTGCAAGCAACTTCTTTATGGGACAGACAGCTATCATTGCAAATGGTCCTTGGATGATTAGCGATTTCTATGATACTTCTATGGTTGAAGATGGATTTGCAGATAAAGTCGGTACTGCAATGTATCCTGGTGATGTTATGTATAACAGTGGAAAAATTGGCTTTAATGTTGCTTCCAAGGATGAGAAAACACTGGATGCAACTCTTACATTTGTAAAATTCCTCACAAATGAGGAGAGCCAGCTTAAAATGCTTGAAATTACAGGCGATATTCCGGCTATGGAGGGTCTTACATCTGATAATGTAAAGCCACTTGTAAATGAAGTCATCGCAAACGGCGATAAAGCAGCGCACAGTATTAATGATTTCCAGAGCCTTTGGTATGCAAATGTAGTGGATGAGATCAGTATTCAGTATCCGCTTCTTGCGCAGGGTGAAATTACTCCGGAAGAGTTCGCACAGGCTCTTACAGACGCTGCACAGAAAAACTGATAATTATATGATTTCCGCGGCTTCGGCAGGACATACCTTCTTCTGAAGTCGCCGGAGGCTAAGAACAGACTGAAACAGGAGAGATGAGAAATGAAAGTTAAAAAATGGAAACTGGCAAGCTTTCTTTTGCCGTGTCTGCTCCTTTTTGCATTGATTTACCTGGCTCCGATGTGTATGGTGTTTGGAAGTTCATTTTTTGAATGGAAAGCAGGCGGTGTATTTAAATTTATTGGACTGGATAATTATATCAATGCTTTCCGGAACGACGCACGAATGCTTACAGCACTGAAGAATACGGGAATCTGGGTTGTGCTTCAGTCTGTTGTGCATGTGATGCTAGGAACTGTGATCGCGTTTATGCTTTCAAAAAGAAAAAAAGGTTGGAAAGTCCTCAGAACTATCTATATGATCCCGAATGTGGTATCTGCAGCGGCACTGGCTGTTATTTTCCTGAATGTATTTAATGCGCAGTATGGTATTATCAATTCTTTTGTAAAAACAGTAACCGGGAAACCATTTATGAAAAACTGGTTCTTTGATCAGAACAGTGCCTTTATCACAGTTACATGGAGCTGGCTTCTGTATACAGGAATGATCATCATTCTTGTGCTTGCAGGTGTTCTGTCCATTCCCGAGGATGTTGTGGAAGCGGCCAAGATCGATGGTGCTACAGACATGCAGATCAATATGAAGATTCGTCTCCCACTGATCCGTACTATTATTGGAACCTGTGAGATTCTGGCGGCAACCAGTATGCTGAGAGAATTTGAACTCATTTATCTGACAACCAACGGAGGGCCGGGAGATACAACACTGAATCTTCCACTATACCTGTACAAAACATCTATGACAGATAATAATTATGGTTATGCCAACATGATGGGAGTAATTCTTATTATTGCAGGGGTAATTGTAGTAAGTGCCATTAATCGGTTGTTTAAGATGAATGAGGCAGACTACTAAAAAGACAGAAAGAGGAGGAATTACAGATGAAAATAGCAGTAATCGGCGGTGGTGGAGTACGTTCCATGTTTTTGGCAAAAAGCCTTGCTCAGAGCAGTTTGGAATTGGGGATCAACCAAGTGATTTTTATGGATAATGATCCAAAGAAGCTTAATATCTATGGTAAAATGGCACAGCAGGTTGCAAAACGTCTGCAGCCAGACTTGCAGCTGGAACTTACCGGCGACCCTGTAGAAGCCATTAAAGATGCAGATTATATCATAACAACGATTCGTGTTGGAGAGGATGATATGCGTATCCAGGATGAACGAGTAGCTCTGAATCTGGGGGTTCTGGGGCAGGAAACTACCGGTGCGGCAGGGTTTTCTTTTGCTATGCGTTCTGTGCCGGCTCTGGTAAAATATTGTGAGCTTGCAAAAAAATACGCTTCTCCGGATGTAAAGATCTTTAACTTTACCAACCCAGCGGGAGTAGTATCTCAGACTCTGCGTGATATGGGATATGATTTTACCTATGGTATCTGCGATGCTCCAAGTAGTCTTCTCCATTCCTTTGCAAAAATGTATAAGGTTCCGCAAAATTCTGTGACGGGAGACTGCTATGGATTGAATCATCTTTCTTTTTTTGACAGTATTAAGCTGGATGGAAAAGAGATTTTGCCGGAGCTTTTAAAAGATGAAAGATTGTATACGGATACAGATATGCGTTTCTTTAAAAAAGATCTGGTAGAGCATATGGGATGTATTCTTAATGAATATTTGTATTATTTTTATTACAGAGAAGAAGCAGTTCAGCATATTTTGGATGCGGGTATCACCAGGGGAGAAGTGATCCGTGATGTGAATATCCATATGACGGAGGAACTGTCACACATGGATGTCGAAAATGATTTTGAAAACTGCCTGAAGGTTTATGATAAGTGGTATGGCAAACGTGAAGATGCTTATATGGCAAATGAGACCGGCGTATCCAGAGCAAAAGAACCCTATCATTTTGATATTTATGCAAAGGATGATGGAGGCTATGCAGGTGTTGCCCTGAAATATATCCGTTCCAAATTAAGTGGAAAAGACAGTGAGATGATCCTTTGTGTACCGAATAACGGAGCAATTCCGGGACTCCTTAATACAGACATTGTGGAAGTTACATGTGATCTTAAAGATGGTGAGATGATTCCGCATAAAGTCCCAAATCCCGGGGAATTGCAGATGGAACTTATTCGCAGGGTGAAGATTTACGAAAGGCTGGCTTCTGAAGCAATCCGTACAAGAAGCATTAGTAAAGCAATTGACTGCCTTATGGTGCATCCTCTTGTCAATTCCTACTCACTGGCCAAGAAACTGGTGGAAACATATTTAGCCACAAATAAAGACTATATGGAGGAATGGAACTGATATGAGTTTTGTAGGTGGCGTAGGCTATTCCAATATTGATCTGATCTATTCTGGTCTTGATAGACTGCCTGATAAGGGAGAGGAGATTTTCGCCAGAGGATTTTCCATGCAGTTTGGTGGTGGGATTCCGGCTACCATGATCAATCTTTCAAGGCTTGGAGTTGAGTCCAGAATTATTACTTTTGCAGGGCATGATCTTTTTTCGGAATTTGTGAAAAAAACACTGAATAGCTATCCGGTAAAAACTGTGAATCTTTATAAAGGAAACAAGATGCCGGTGGTGCTGTCTTCCACCTTGCTATATTGTGGTGACAGAAGTTTTATTTCATATACAGACGGAATGGATCTTAATGATGCTGTTATGGATGAAGTTTATGAAAATCTGAAAGGTGCATATGTGGTAGATATGCATGTTGGATTTTTAGATGTGTATAAAAGACTGAAAAAAGATGGTTGTATCCAGATTTTTGATACGGGATGGGAAGATGATCTGACATTGGAAAAATACAAGGATTATCTGGAAATTGCAGATTATTATATTCCCAACCAGAAAGAGGCCATGAAGATTACAGGAACGTCCAGTGTGGAAGAGGCTGCTGACATTCTGTCGGAATTTTTTTCTGACGTGACGATCAAAATGGACAAGGAAGGGTGCCTGCTTAAAAATAAGGATGGAATAAAAATCATATCTTCTGTACAAAATGTAAAAGCTATTGATGCAACAGGAGCAGGAGATGCATTTATGAGTGGCTTTATTTATGGACTTTATCATCATTATCCAATTGAACAGTGCATTAAGTTTGGAAATGTAACAGGAAGTGCGTGTGTTCAGGGAATGGGCTGTATCAGCAATTTTGTCAATGAAGAACAGCTCTTGGAAATTGCGGGAACGCTAGAAGTCAGAGAACTTTGAAGAGGTGGAAAAAATTTATAATCTGTAACTGAAAAAGGTGTCTCTTATTTGTATATCAGGTAAGAGACATTTTTTTTATGCAAACATATACTAGCAGAGAACCAGTGTGCTTTCAGGCACAAAAAGGAGCCTCTGTTTATGAAAAATCATTCTTATATTTCCATGCAGCAGGATATGCCGGATCAGGGACAGCTGCAGGTGACGGTGCTGGACAGTGCCAGTAACCGTCCGGTGGAAAATGCTACAGTGCGGATCTCGTACACAGGAGTCCCGGATAATGTGATCGAAGAAATCCGTACGGATTCCTCCGGAAAAACGCCCATGCTGGAGCTAGCAGCTCCTCCACTGGAATACAGCATGAAACCGGTGGAGCAGCAGCCTTATGCAGAATATACAGTTCGGATCAGTGCAGAAGGTTTTACACCAAAAGAAGTTGCCGGGACAGAAGTTCTTCCCCATTCCATTGCCAGGCAGGGAGCATCCCTTAGCAGACAGCAGGGTAGTGGAGAGGACTATCAGCGGATCGTCATCGGACCCCATACGCTTTTTGGGGAATATCCTCCCAAAAATCCGGAAGCAGAGATCAAGCCGATAAATGAAACCGGCGAGATCGTATTAAACAAAGTGGTGATCCCGGAGTATATCGTAGTCCACGACGGGCCAATAGGGGATACCTCTGCACAGGATTATTATGTAAGATATAAGGATTATATCAAAAACGTGGCCAGCAGTGAGATCTACGCAACTTGGCCGGAGGACACGATACGTGCCAATGTGTAGGTACATAAAGGCTACCCACACTTACTTTTGCTGGATTTTCGGATAAATATCTAAAGTAAAAGAGATGTCATCGCCATTTTTCCATGTATTTTTTGCGTTTTTAGTATAAACAGCCTTTTCTATCAATTCACGGAGAAATCGGTTCTTTGTAGAGGTATCCCACGTCCAGTAATTTGCGAGAAGATCCTCGCACTTGGGAATAAAAGAGGAACGTTGAAACTGAAGTTCCTGTTCATGTTCAATTTCTTGCTTCAGAGAAAGAATTACTGCATCGCAGGCAGACAGCTCGGCAGCAGTAGCACGGGAGCGTTCAAGAAATTCTTCCGTGGAGTAAATTCCCTGTTCAAGAAGATCGTACTGCCTTTGTTTCCTTTTCTTTAAAATATCAATTTCTTTTAATTTTCCTTGAATCATTTTTTCTCTTTCAGAAATAGAAAGAGAATACTCCTGATCGGAAACACTGTTATTTAGTCTGTAGCCATCTACAAGCTCTTGGATTCCGTCAAGAAGAGCTTTTTCAACAAGAGGAAGCTTGCTGCTTATATTGCTACAAGAACTGTATGGGCACCGGATCAGATCACCCTGTCTTCCGTTAGGGGATTTACGAGTCATAACATGATCACATTTTCCACAACGAACAATACCGGCAAGAGGGTTACGAAGAACATGCAAAGAGTTAAGCGGCCGTGCAGGATTTTTGTTTACGATATCTTGAGCTTGCTGAAAGAGTTCCCTTGATACAATAGCAGGATGCCTGCCTTTGACAAGAATATAATCCTGAGCGAAAGGACGGGAGATAGTTATTTGCCCATCCTTTATATGCTTTACTGCTTTCCGACTGTTCCATCGTATCATTCCTTCATATACTGGATTTCTGAGAATTGCCTGCACACGAGAAATGGTCCATAGGCCACCATCCATGGTCTTGACTCCGGAATCATTTAATTTACGGCAGATCTTAGCCATTCCAATTCGTTCGCCGGATACTCCATGGACATATAAATTGAATATAAGTTTGACAATCTCTGCCTGGTCAGGAACAGGCTGCAGTGTCCATCCTTTTTCACCAACAAGTTTTACACGGGAATATCCATAAGGCGGCTTACTGCCGCAATATTTTCCTTCTTTTGCGGAAGATTCGCGACCCGCAGTGAGACGGCGGCGAATGGTCTTGTATTCACGCCGGGACATAAAAAGTCCGAATTCAAAATACTCTTCGTCGTATTCGTTGTTTGGATCGTAAGTTTTAAGTGGAGTAATGATTAATGTGTTGGAGTATTGGAAAGATCTGGCAACAACACCCTGGTCAATGGTATCACCTCTGGCCAGACGTTCCACTTCAACAACAAGGACGCCATCCCACATACCGGATTCAACTTCACGAAGAAGTTGTTGCATAACAGGCCTTGCAGAAATCGTCTCACCGGAAACGATCTCTTTATAGATTGCCCCTACATTATAGCTACGCTTTTTTGCAAGATCCAACAGGATCCGCTCGTGTCGGGCGAGAGTTTCACCTTCGCCCCTGGCCTCGGCTTCCCGATCAGCACGGGACTTACGCAGGTAGATACATACATTTAAAAGTTCCATAATATCACCTCGGTTTAAAATATATAAAATGGGTACAAAAATAACGACCACACAAATGTTCTGATTGTGCAGCCGCTCCGAAGATGATACAATATTTTTGTGAAATGAGGTATCTCTTCGGAGATCCATCACCGTCCCGGTATTGGCGTACTGGGGCGGTTTTTATTTGCTTCATTTGAAAGAAATATTTAAGAATCAGAATCATTATCTGACGGATCTTGAAATTCAAGTATGGCATTAGCTAATGTAAGAGCACATTCTTTATCTAGGATAATGCTTGCAATTTCATTGGTTTGTACAGTTGGTTCAGAACCGGGAATGTTTTCAATGGGCTCTTCCTGACGTAATTTGATAACATAATTTCCTTTTTGGGTATTGTAAGCACAATAAAAAGAATCAACGAACTGTAGCATAATGATATACCTCCTGTTTTTGAATTGTTTGAATAATGTTTCGATTTGAATTAGTTGAAATATAGCTTTTGGAAGAATAAGAAGGAGCATCTGCTTGGTAACAAACAGTTTTAGTAAAAGTAGCAGGCGTTGTGTAATCCAGACTTTTACTTTGGAGTTTTAAAGAAGCATTACAAAACGAGATATTTACATCCAAATTTAAAGTAGATGCAATTTCAGCTACTTTCTTAAGTGAAAAGTTACAGTTACCACGTTCCCAGCGAGATACTAAAGCCTGAGATACGTTTATGTGTTTGGCAAACTCAGCCTGCGTCATGTGTAATTTTAAACGTTCCTTGACAATTGCGGATGAAATTTGAGACATAAGTTTTGTTGAAATAATGTCTTCGGGCGTAATAGAATCAGCAAACAATGACAAAAGAACGCTTAAATCATTGCTTTTTTCTTTATCCATTTATTTCCCCTCCTTAAAGTAATTGAGACGTTCTTGTAATGTAGGTATCTTTTGAGAATAGTCAGTTGCTTTCTTTCCAGCACGTTCATTGAATGCTGATAATAAAAAGGATTTCCCGTTATTATCAATATAAACAAGAAAACGGATATTAAATTGCTGTCTCTGCAAATGGATAGAAAAGAAATCATGACCATCTCCCTGTAGTCTTTCGTGGCTATCTATACTTGCAATCGCCAAGCCATAACAGGAAAGATAATCTAATTGCCTAATGAGAATATCAAAAAATTGTTTTTCCTTACCTTTTAAATCTTTCTGAAGAAGAGCTGTGAGTTCTTTAAAAAACAAAGGGTGGATTGCAAAATTTCCCAAATACTCTTCCAGAAGTTTTAGTGCTTCATCCTTATTCATTTACACCTCTATAATATTACATATATGTAATAAAATCAAATAAAATACATTTTTTTCACAAATTATTTACAAAGTACAAAAGACACCCCTATTATAAAAGATCAATTCTCATCACAGCTAACTGTGGAATAAAATAGATCATATAATTATCCAAAGCGATATACTGCCCGTATTTGGAACGATAGCAGTCAATCACTTCAATGAGATAATCCTTCGGCACATCCAGATACTCAGCCATTTCATGAAGATTTCGGCAGCGGGCTTCATAGGATTTGATGATCCCGATCAGGCCAACCCGGAGGTTATAGCCGTAAAGTCTGGCACGGTATTCCTGCTTCTGGTTCATCACATCAGTTGACTGTTCCAGGATATTGCCAGTAGTGGTGTAGTGGTGACCAAGTTCTTCAGCCAGCACACAGGACTTTTCAGCCTGAGTGTCAATACTTTTTCGAATAGCAATGCGATTGCCACGGATCAGACCATCATGTTTTTGAAGTGGACGTTCTTTTACCGTAAGACCGGCCTGATCGGCAGTAGTTAAAAGTTGTTCGTAGGTCAAATAAATCAGTCCTTTTAATTCAAATTACGGATTTTAAAGACGGATACGCATAACTATGCTCGTACATATACTCAGGAGCACAGTCAATATCTTCGTCCATCCAGGTGACAACTCCATCTACGATTTTGCAGTCTTTGAATATTTTTTCATCAGTTAATGGAGCGAAAGCGGGGCCGTTTAATACTGAAGCATCAAAAAGTCTCTGCTCACCAGTTGAAAAAGTGAGAAGCATCATCATATCATCCAATGGCTTTACTGCAATAATCTGTACATTTTCCGGGCGTTCACTAGCGTAAACAATTCCATTTGAAATAAACATAAAGAATTCCTCCTTACTGTAAAGGCTTAATCTTATCAAAGTGTTCGCCTCTGACAGCTTTGTTCCAAGCTGCATAAGCTTCATCTTCGTGCAGAGCAAGCCAACCGACCAGCATTTTAAACTGTTTTTGCGGAAGCGATCCAGCAAGCAGTTCACCGTCAATACCAACAGAAGCTTTGTATTCACCGTAAGTAACATGGACATGCGGCTTATTATGCTGGACAGTGTCATTAAATAACATTTTAATAACCATCCCCTCAAATCTACTTAATTCTGGCATTTGCATTTCCCCTTTCTATTCCCATTGAGAATCATCGTTCATAATATCCAGATCATGCTGAACACCTTCAGGAGTTTGTTCTACATCTGTTCTGACGTGAGCAGCGAGAAGATCTTCCTCCATCTGTTGGGTGGAGAGAAGGTTCTTTGAATATGTGAAAACTTTTCTCTGGTTGTGTGGCGTAAGCTGTTCACATACTTCAATGATTTCCTTGCATTGAGTAGAATACACTGGTGTTTGGGGTGAATCTATATCATTTTCAATAAGCTGTACAGATTGTTTCCCATCCAACATTTTTAATAAAGCATCAAGTTCTATTCCCATACCAGAAGCAACTTTTGCCATAGAAGGTAGTGTTGGAGAAATTGGACGATTGTTTCTCGGATTAATATTGTTTTCAAGCATAGAAATATACCCTTTACTGAGAGAACAAGCACTTGCAAATTCTCCTATTGTAATGTTATTTCGTTCACGATAATTTTTTATAATATCACCTAATGTCATTGCTTCACCTCGTTTTGTTTAGTATATTGTACAACATGTTGAAAAAACAGTCAATAAAAATGTTCAACATACTTGACAGGTTATGTTGTAGGTGCTATTATACAAACAGTTCAACATGGTGAACAGAAAGGAGATGATTAATAAATGGGTTACAAGATAAGAGAATGTAGGAAAGAAAAAAAGATGTCACAATGTGAACTAGCGGAAAAAAGTGGAGTATCACGGACAGTTATCTCTGGGTTGGAGTGTGGATCAATTACAACAACTACAACAGATACTCTTTTAAAGATAGCAAGAGCTCTCAATAAAAAAGTAGCAGATATTTTTTTTGAAACATAGTTCAACATGTTGAAAAGCCAAAAATAAACACAGATATAGAAAAGAAGGTGAAGGGAGATAGAAGAAAAGGTGACTGTATCAAAGAAAGTGTGGATATCATTACTTTCAACCATGCTGACATTAGCTACTTTTTCAGCGTGCTGGTGGCTTCATAAAATGTTTTTTCTTATTTTAGTTTGTACATTTTACTCTACAAAGAAGCTTATCGGTGAAGTAATTGGAAACATAAAGTTTGAAGATGAGAAAGCTGATTAGCATTTTATGAAAGATATTACAACAGTATTACAGGAAAGAAGAGTTACAGGACAACCATTGAGGCCCGCAAGGCCGGATAGGAGGGGATTGAGATGCAACAAATAACAGAGAACTCATTAAATGTTTGCGCAAATGGAATTACAAGCGAGGAAATAAGTGAAATTCGAAATTGTATTAGAAGGATTGCCAGGAGAAGAGAGTTAGAAGGAAAGAAAGAACTTAACTGGAGACTGGAACTCAATTCCAGAAAATATGTGCCCCGCAAGAAACGGGACACAAAAGAGAAAATTTATTTAACGGAAACAACACCTTTGAGAAAATGAGCAAGTTTGGCTTGAAGATTACGAAATTCAACAGCATCTTTTTTCATTTCGCGTTTTTCTTCAGAAGTATATGAATCATTCGTGGATTCTTGTTTAATGAATTGAAGTGTATTTGATAAAGCGTTTTCAAGGAGACCAAGCTCTTTGTAGGTGAAAAGCAGAGTACCACACAAATCATCGACCGAATGGCGGTTTGTAGTACTGTCTGGAAGATTATCTAGATCAATAGATTCAATTTCTTCGTAATCAACCGTCTCGAATTCATCAAGGGCATCAAAATGTAATGATTCTGGGAATTCATCATCTGCTGAGAGTTCAGTAATATCAACAAATGAGTAGCCGTCCTGCTTTATTTCAGCTAAACGAGAAAGAAGACTGGAAATATTATAAGTTGCCATAGAAATACCTCTTTTCTTTTTTTATTAGTGTACCAGCATGGATAATTAAAGAATAGAAGGAGAATGAGTAAAAGTCAATATGAAATAATGTTAGAAACAGTGAAAAAGTCAGAAGGGTGTCGAGGCCGGATAGGAGGTGAGAGAGGTGATAGTGATTATGGCATCCGTAATTGTATCAGCAATCACAGCCAAAATAGTAGCCACCTACTATTTCAAGAAAGTAGATGGCTATGTAAAAGAAATGTGTGAAATGACAATTAAAAGCAATGAAAATACGTTGGTTACTTTACGCAGACTTCAAAAAAATTCTTCCCAAGAGGAGTGAAAAAACCAAGATATTTATGAATAGTTGATCTTTTTGAAGCGTAAGAGCGAATAGCTTTTGAAGAAAAAGTCTTATAGTAATCGGTTTCCTCAAACGGAGTATAAACTGACTTATCTGAAAAAGAAGAGCTATGTCTGTAATAACAGAATAAGAGAAGAACAAGCAAAAGTCAACAATCAGAAAGAACCAGCTTAGGAGGTGAGAGAGGTGATAACAGCAGTTTTTGTTATATCAACAGCGATATGCGCCGTAGGGTGGCTGACTCGAAGCATTTCTTGTGCAGCACTTATCTATTATATCGAAAAAAGCGGATACAAACTTCCGGATAATCAGGATCTGGAAGAATGCACCCACTTCGCAGCAAAAAAGCTTTTTAAATTATAAGTTCAGTTTTTTTAAGACGAGGGATGTTATGACGCTATTTGCTACATTGGATATTACATCCAAAGACATGGAACCGATGGTTGTAAAAACAGGTTTTAATTTTTGATCCCATACGGTTTCTGACCGGATTTTTTCAAGAAACTCATGTCCTTGAAAAGTCATATCATAAACTCGAAATGTAATCAACTGGCCAGTAGGTGATCGTTCGTATTGAGCGTTGATATAGCCACCCTCAAACAATTTAATGAGGGTATACAAAACTTGTTCACGATCATGTGATGATATAGAGTTTTGAAATTCATCAGCTTTGTACGCACCCATATGAAATGTTTCAAGTTCAAGTAAAACATCACGTATACAGTCAGGTGTTAATTGCATGATATTTTCTCCTTTTTGAGATACTCGGGCATGCCAGTGCCCTGTAAGAAAAGAATAGGAGAGAAACAGTAGAAAGTCAATATTTATGTCAGACCAAGAGGAGAATTAGGATGGAAAACATAAGAAAACCACAAATATTAATTCAGACAGATGGAATTACAAACACAAAAATTTTCATTGACGGAAAAGAGCTTCCGGGAGTTGCAGGAGTGAGATTTTCACAGAGTTACAAAGAAAACAAAGGACTTCCTGTGTTACAGATCGAACTGAAAGCAACGAATGTTACGTTAGATGCAAAAATGCTCCCTGCATTGCCGGAACCATATAAAGGACAATACATATCAATCAGTAGACTGCTTGCATCGGGTGTAATTCCTAAAGATAAAATGGTAGAGCTTTGCAGGGAGAATGGAATAGAACTGGTTTTAGATACTCCTTAATTCATCTGGAGCAGAAGCGAGAATAGGACATTCGTCTTTACACGGAGATGAACAAGGGAGTTCGCTAATGCCTTTTTCCCATACATTAGTGTTGAAGACATATGTGGCTGATACCTTGATGTCCTTATTTGCTTTTGGACAAAAACCAGTTACAGAATACTTTCTTTCCATAAAGATCCTCCTTTCTTTGATACTCGGCATGGCAGTGCCTGTATTTACAGGATAGGAGCATACAGCTCGACAGTCAATGAAAGACGTTCGACAATTTGCTTAAATTTTTATAAAGAGGTGGAAAAAATGAACAGATTTGATCTCTTAAAACAGACAAATACAGATCTTGCAGCTCGCATAATTATAGAATTTGGAAAAAGATTCCACGATAATCCAGAAGCTTTAGTAGAACATCTGGAAAGCAAGATAACAGAAGAAGACCTGCGCCGGATTAATGATGCAGGTCGTAAGGAAGGGTTAAGACCGATCGTCTTTATCCCGTAGGCAATAGTAACAGCCATTTCCGTTTGGGCATCCCATCAATTTTGCATTCTGCTGTTTCATTATCCAAGTCGTGAATTTCGCCGGTATTGATATTAAGCAGAAAACGTTTGCCATTAAACGGTGTCTGAGATCTTCGCATAATCAACCCTCCTTCCATATGTACTCGGGTGTGTCAGCACCCTGTATATACAGAATAGGAGCGTACTGTTGAAAACACAAGAAAAAGCGTTCGACAAAGTAGTAAAAATTCTATAAACACAACAAATACAATCTTCATACGATAAAACAGGAGGTGAACCAGATGGCAGTTATCAAAGAAATCAAAAACGGATCCGGAGGAGTAATCCGGATCCACGACGACTACTGCAAGAACAACACTCCGGAAGACAACCAGAAGATCATAGATAACGTATCCCGGATAGTGAATGATTATTACATAAGAAAATCAGTGGGGTAGAGGAGACGAATAAAGATGCAGAAGAACTTAATCATCAGCCTGATTACAGGCCAGCTCGTAGCATTACTTCCACTCTGGGACTGGGGCGATAAGCTCACGTTCCTGACAGGAAGTATATGCATAACGATCGTGGCCATGATCACAATCACATGGCTGGAGGATAAAACCAGAACAATAAAAAGAGCCCTCACATCTGCAAATGTAAAGGGCTTACGAAATTAAAGACAACTTCAGTATATCAAATTCACAGGAGAAATCAAGAGGTAAAAAATGATTAAAGTAAAAACAACAGATGAATGCGCACAAACAACGTTCGAAGGGGACAGCCATCTCCTTCTGAATGAGCTGACAGTTGCCGTTGCAGCTCTTATGCAGATCATTATTGAAGATTGTGATGCGACAGCCGAGGAAGCTGAGCGGGAAATAAAGAAAAGCTGCATGATCGGTATCTGTTTCACAGAACACCGATTAAAACACAAAACGAAATAAAAAAAGGCTCAGGCGGTGCAACACCTGAGCCAGGACCATCCGGTCCCTGGAGTAAAATAGTTTACATAAATATAACACCAGGGAGCCGGAAAGTCAAGCATCCGGCGGTTATGTACCGCTATATTTTTAACCTTTTTTTGAGGGGACAAGATCCCCTTGCAGGCTTGATTAAACGTATTAGAGATGAGACGAGGGACACTTTTATGAAGTGTGGGTATATAAGGCAGACCTGGGACTGTGGGAACACCAGAGAAGTAGAAGAAAAACATACAGGAAGATATGGTGCCAGGGGACAGAAACGCCAGAAAAGACGGAAAGCTACCCCGGAAGAAATTGCAAAGCAAAATCAATGGAAAAGGGAAAGGGATGTTCGCAGGCTGATCAAGTGGAATTTCGGAATAGGAGATTACTGGTTCACGCTGACGTACAAGAAAGGCTCACGGCCACCCTGGAAACAGATGCAGAAAGATATGTCAAAATTCATTCGAAAGCTTCGGGACAAGTATAAAAAATATGGATGGGAACTGAAGTATATATACCGGTTAGAAATCGGGAAGAATGGAGGACCCCATGTACATATTTTAATCAATCGGAAGTCAAACGATGAAACAGACACAGGCCTGCTGGTAGAAACACTCTGGGAACATGGCCATGCACAGACAAAAAGGGTGTATGACGTTGATTCTGGAGAACTAGCACAGTACATAACCAAGCCGCTGCAGGATCATGAGCCGGAAGATCTGAAACGGTATCACCCGTCCAGGAATCTAATCCGCAAAGATCCAGAAAAAGAAGAGATAAACAGAAGAAGCTTGCTGGACAAGCATGGAAGGCCGCGAGATCCGAAGCCACCAAAAGGCTGGGCGATCGTGCCAAACTCAGTAAAATGCGGAAAAAACAAGATAACAGGATACGCATACCGGCATTACATATTAATCAAAACAGAGAAGAGAAGGGAATAACATGCAGCAAGTAAATGTTTTTATTGAGACAAGCAGCCGGTTTCGCGGAAATGTGGAAAGAAAATGCGGATATGTGCTGTCGACTCAGCTCCGGACAGGGAAAGAGACAAGGGAGCATTTTGGAAGGGTAACTGGAACATATCATCAGGCCATATTGCTTACCATGGTGGATGCATTGAATCACATGACGAGAACCTGTGACGTGTGCTTTTACATAAGCGATCTGTATGTTACAAGTCGCCTGGGAAAGATCACGGAAATGGCCGGATCCGGCTGGCTGGACACAAAAGGAAAGCCGATCGCGAACAGAGAGGAATGGCGCAGACTGTTTAAAGCTATAAATCAGCTTCCGGATCCACACAAAATCTCTGCAAAAACAGAGAAACACAGTTATTCCGCATGGCTGCGAGAGGAGATGAAGCACCGTGAATGTGGAAGAATACTGGGGCAAGGGCTGGAGCCTGCGCCCGGAGCACGACAAATCAACAATGGAATGTCTGGGTACCATTACTAGATCCGGTATCCAGTTTACATACTATAAAGACGAAAAAGGAGGAATATGGTTTGATGATGAACCGATCGGAGGAAAACCAGAATGGATGCAGAGAGCAGACAAGGAACGAAGACGAAGGCATAGACGGCATTCTTGAGGAATTAATGGCACATGTCTGCGATGAATTGTGCAGGTTTCGAGAAGAAATGCAGGGAGATTTGATGGACAGGATATGCGGACGTTGCGGATTACAACAGTATACTGACAGAATCCGGGAGGAATATGAGAAGATCAATAACTTTGATAAGAGCCAGACCGGTCAGCTTATGAACAGATATCGTAAGATCACACTCTGCAAAGACTGCAGGTACAGAGCTAAAGGAAAGTCAGGATATCACTATTGTAGAACAGGGTTTGGCCTTCCAGTTGTACCGTTGAGAGAAAATGATGGATGCAGCAGGGGAGAGGAAAGATAAGGAGGATATCATGAGAACAATAGCAATCATCAATTTAAAGGGCGGTGTGGCCAAGACCACATCAAGCATTAACATCGCATACATACTGATGCGGAAAGGATACAAGGTGCTTCTGGTTGATAATGACAAGCAGGGGGACTGTTCACGTGGAATGAACCGCCGTACCCAGGATGGGGAAGGGATTGACCGGATCATGGTAGACCGGCATCCGGATATGGAAAAGCTGATCAACAAGACTGACTATCTGCACCTGGATATCATCACAGCAAACCTCGGTCTCCTGACTGCAAACATGGAAGTGACCATGGACCGTGTACGCCCACAGCAGAACCGGCTGAGAAAGGCACTGCAGCAGGTAGCCGATAATTACGATTTCTGCGTGATCGATAATGCTCCGGATATCAATGTGTCGGTGATAAACGCCCTTACTGCCGCAGACGATGTCCTGATCCCGGTGGAAGTAGACGATAACACGCTGGAAGGAATGAACGAACTTCTGGATCAGATCGATGATGTAAAAGAAGAATTGAATCCGGATCTGAAGAACGTGCGCTGCTTTATAACAAAATACCAGAAATTCAACCAGGCGCACCTGCAGGGCGCAGAGATCATCGAAGAACAGTACCCGATCATGAGAACGAAGATACGCTTTTCTGGCGTAGTAGCAAGAAGCACATTTGTGCGCATGCCTGTAGCCCTGCACAGTCCCAGATCAGCGGCAGCAGAAGACTATGAAACCCTTGTGAATGAGTACCTGGATATGATTGGAGATGAAGACGATGGCGAAATTTGACCTGAAAGGCCTTCTCAATGACAGATCAGTCCCGGACCGGCAGCAGGACCAGAAGATTGTATACCGGAATCCAAAAGATCTGATCCCGTCAGAAGAAAACTTCTACAACACAGAAAAGCTTGAGCGGCTAAAACAGTCGATCAAGCTCCTGGGGATCCTCCAGCCGCTCCTGATCGAAAACCGGGACGGGAAAGACTATGTAATAGCAGGTCATTGCCGCCGGAAGTGCTGCATTGACCTGATCAACGAAGGAAACGAGAAATTCAGCCGGATTCCTTGTGTATACAAGACCTCATCTGAACTGGAACAGGATGCAGGCCAGGAAGACGATATTGTGCGCCAGATCATGATCATACAGGCTAACTGTTACCGCGACAAATCCGACTGGGAAAAAATGACGGAATTTCTGAAGATGGAAAGCCTGGTAAAGGAACTTAGAAAAAAGGTTTCGATGCAAGGCAAAACAAGAGACATTTTAAGAGAAGTAAGTAAAATATCTGGCAGTCAGCAGGAAAGGTATCATTCTATAAATGCAAATCTTTGTGAACAGCTTATGTCAGAGTTCAAGGAAGATAGAATTAAGATTTCAGTAGCTCACGAAGCATCAAAGCTTAATAAAGATTACCAGAAACAGGCCTGCGAGTTGTATGCAGAAACGGGAATTTTGACATTGAATGATATCAAAGAGCTGAGCCGGCAACAGGAAGCCGAGAAAGGTATTCCAGGCCAGATGAGCATAGAAACAGCAACAGGCCAGAACCGGCCGCCAGAGAATGAGGTTCCGATTACACCAGAACTGCAGATAGAGCGCTTTTTCGAAGCCTTGAACAGAGGAGACAAAGAATATGTTCTTACGTGCAATGTAAATGCAACAACATATTTGCTTGAAACCAGGTATCAGAATGTCAGAATCAGGAACGGTAATTTTAATTATCAAGCAAATTCAACCGGAATCATGTTTAACTCCGGAAGCCACATGGAATGTGCCTTTACCTGGAATGAACTGGCCCACGAACTGATAAAACGGTTCGGGAAGAAACGGAAGCCCGTCAAGATAGTATCTATAGATGCGCCCGAGAAGCCGAAAAAGAAAGATAACGAAATGTCTGGTCCAGCAAAATGTATCACCGGAAAGAGCAAATCAGGAATATGTGGGGCAGCAGCTTATTGCGACACAGAATACAAATGCTGCGCTCAGTGTCCGGATGATTGTAACAGCCGTTGTGGATGGCTGGAAGAACGCTGCCAGCCGGCAGCAGAAACGCCGGACGAAAAGCAGCACGATTTTGTTGAAGATACCAAAATCGCAGACCATCCCGGTGAAGTCACCGCATTGCCGATTATGAAGAACAATGACCAGAGAAAAGAATGGTTGAGAAATTACAAAGTCTGGGGTCTTTGGTACGAAGATAAAAATATAGGTGTTAAGTACTACAAGTACGATTTTAAAAACGGTGCACGTCTGATCGTTGAAGAATATGAACCGGATCCACGCAATCAGAACAGTTGGTGGGTATCAAATTTGACGGAATCGCACTATATGCACCTTGTTGGAGGCCCGGAGCCAGAGCATAAGAACAACATACCGAAATGGACATATCATACACGATACAACAAATTTCCAAATTCAGAATCAGAGTTAGTTGAATTCTTGAAGGAATTACAGAAATAAGGGTGTTTTCGAAAATTCGATTAACATATATAACTTGCCGCATGAGCCTGTCAGAAATGCGGCAGGGGAAAGGAGGGTGTCCGATTCGGACACATAAAAAATGTTATTTCCAAAGACAAAAGCAAAAACAAAGAAAAAGAGGATGCGCCATCCGGCCAGCATCTTACACGATAAAAACAGCAGGACCTGTTATCTCTGCGTAACACTCCACGACAACTGGAACGAACACAGGATCCTGGATGAGCACCATATATTCGGAGGGCCGAACCGGAAGAACTCCGAGGAATATGGCCTGAAAGTATACTTGTGTCATGACCATCACATCTACGGTCCGGAAGCAGTGCACAACAACGCCCGGATCCGCCACGAATTACAGCGGACAGCACAGAAACTATTTGAAAAGCAGCACAGTCACAAAGAATTTATGGAGATATTCGGCCGGAACTATCTGGATCCGGTAGAGATAGGGGAAAACAGTGAGAAAGAGAATGAACCTGTATAAGGTGGTAGATCAGAATGGAAAGCAAGTATTTGAAGACCTGCTGATAGCCAGACAGGTCACAGAAAAGACTGGCTGCACAAAGAACAACGTAGCCCAGGCGGCAGCCAATTTTGCTCTTGTGAACAAGAAATACCGGATTATTCCGGAGGATATCAAACTGAGTAAGACTTTAGATGTTGAACTCCTGGCAGAATGGGACAGGTACCGGAAGTGGATGCTGAGGGCAGCAGGGAGGGGAGAATGAATAGGAGGCAGAAAAAGAAACTGTTTAACAGAAAATGTGGATACCGGCTTGTAAAGCTCCCACGCAACTTCCAGACGTGGGTATTCCAATATTACACCGGTATCGGAGCAGTAACATACAAACGCATTTGCACAGAGAAGATCCCAGACAGAGCGAAATATCTGATAAACACCAGAAACGTAGAGAATTTCAATCAGGTCATGAGAAAGAGATGGAATAAAAATGGCAATCAAAAGAACTGTAGAAACAGACGTATACTGTGATATCTGTGGAGAATGGATTACAGGTTGGAAATCTAATGACACAGGAGTCAGCAGAACTTGGGCAGCAGTATTTGCGAGAGAGAAAGGCTGTACAGTTGGAAAAAAGGTTGTTTGCAGAAACTGCAGAATCAAGAAAAGAATCCAGATATGCAGCATACAGCGCAAGATCGGAAGCGCGGGAAGAGACAGCAATGGAATGTGCCTGGGGTTCGGAAACAAAACATCAGATGAACCGTTGGAAAAATGTAAACGGTGCTTTGCATGCACATCCTATGAACAGAAGGAGACGTTATGAAAAAAAGTTGGTCAGAATTGACAGAAGCTGAGATTAACAGAAACAAAAGAAACACTTGTGAGAAATGCCTATATTTTTCTAGGGACGGAAGTACAACCACGGCCGGATCCAGACACTGTGAATATTTGCTAATCACAGGTCACCGGAGGGGATGCAGTCCTCTGGAATGCAAGAAGAAAGGTATCTTCAAAGCAAGGCCAACCGGACGGAGAAGAATAAACAGAGCATTCACAACTTCATAAAGGAGAAAAAAAGATGGGTAAATTAAGAATGGAACCAAGAAAAATAACAGATAGAGGTGGTTGGTTGTGCATGCCCCTAGTCAAGAACGTGCCGGAAGGAAAAGAAGGTTGGGAAAAGGTACATTGTTCCGTATGCGGAGAACTTTGTTGGAAAAGACCAGAGGACGCTGGCGTGATCTATCACAGTAAACTTGATGGAGCGTGTTGTACGTTATGTGCATTAAAAAAAGGATCAGAGATTGGAGAAAATTATGGAAAAGGGATATGAGATTACCCCAGAGTTGGCTTTGGCAGCATATAACACGTTGATCCAGTTCTGCAGAAGCCAGCCGGCCAGTGAAGATGGAACCTGCAGTAACTGCATTCTGTACCAGCACTGCCCTGGTGCATCAGATCTTCTTCCAGAAAACTGGAAAGAGATACACTATCCACACCTGGAAGGAAACACACTGCATTACATAAAAGCCGGTAAGGTCAAGCAGATTGTATTTGCCAGACGGGAAGATGCAGAGGAAAGGCTTGCGGAAATGAAAGAAGGTGTGAAATGAGTTATAAGAACAACGAAGGATATCCAGATCCGACAGCTGGAAAGGCAGTCCGGTCAGCGGGGAGGATGCCGACGCACATCTATAATGCCTTTTGCGTTCTGAACAATACAGCAGGTCTGCTGGGATTAGAGATTACAGGACTGAGGGATAAAAAAACAGGTCGTGAATGGCCACAGAGGAGGTGAGAATGATGTGGGTAATATTTCTTGGTTCCGGTATGGTGTTCGGAATCGCAGCCCTGGTGCTGGCCTGGATTGGAAGCAGAGTGATCCTGTCGATCAGGCGGCAGCAGAAGAAATTCGAGATTGAAGATGAAACATACAACAAAGTAAAAGAAGCTATCAAAGAAAAGGAGAACAAAAATGAAAAGTAAGATTATTATCGGAATCGTGGCAGCAGTAGCAGTTCTTGGTGGAGGATACACAGTATCAAGAATGGATCTTATCGGCACAGGCAAAGTCGGCATTGTTTATAACTATAAAGACGGAGTACAGGACACAGTACTCACCCCCGGAATGCATTTTATTGCACCGATGAACAAAGTAAAGGAATTTAGTACCAGTAACGAGATCCTCGTTCTCACAAAGGACAAAAGGGACGGCAGTAAAGAGGATGATTCTTTTAAAGTGGCCACATCAGACGATGCTAGTATTGCAGTATCTTTCCAGATGAGTTACCGGTATGATCCGGACACAGCGATTGATACATACAAGCGTTTTAAAGGAATGGACGGAGAGGATATCATCGAAAACCGTGTAAAAACTGTCCTGAAATCAAAGATTTCCGAAATTACGACAGATTATTCAATGATGGATATCTATTCCGGGAACAGATCCGCACTGAACAATGCCATCACGGAATATCTTAACAAGGATTTCCATAAAAAGTACGGTGTTGAAGTTCTGGACGCTTCCATCGTGGATGTGCATCCGGATAAAAAGCTGAAACAGGCCATTGATAATCGTGTTACTGCCCTGCAGGAAAAACAGCAGGCGCAGGCAGAGCAGGAAAAAGTAAAAGTCCAGAAGGAAACAGAGAAGCTCCAGGCAGAAGCGGACGCTCAGATCGAACTGACCAAGGCAGAGGCAGACGCAAAGAAAACTAAGGTTAAAGCAGCAGCTGAAGCAGAAAACACAAAAACCAAGGCAAAAGCACAGGCAGAGGCTAATAAAGAACTTAGTGCATCCATCACGGACGAGCTGATCAAGATGAAGGAGGCAGAAGCTCACTACAAAAATGGCTGGGTTACAGTCCAGGGAGCGGATGCCGTGATCGCGGATAAATAAAAGAAATGCAGAGAAAGCCGGGAGCATAAGCGTTCCCGGCTAAAAGCATCGAAAGGGGAGGATACCAGTGGGCGAGATCAAGATCACCAGGAAGCTTCTGGATAACTACAGAAAGTTAAAGAGGGAAATACCGGTCCTCAGCATGGAACTGGCTGAAATGAAACAGGGGGAGGCTGGTCTTGGAAACAGTACGATATTTGACTACACCACCGGCTTTGCGCGACCACAGAGTGTAGTTGGATTCGACCAAGCACGATATGACCGGAGAAAGCACACATACGATCATAAAATGGCACAGGCGGCAGCAGTGGAACGATGGATCCAGAGCATTGAAGATGGCCAGACAAGATATGTGTTCAAGGCATTTTACCAGCAGGGAATGACCTGGGAGAAGATAGCAGAAAAGACAGGATATTCCCAGAGCCCGGATTATCCAAGGCTCTATATCAGAGATACATATTTGAAAAAATGTGAGATTAAGTAAAAAATATCGTTTATATCGGAAATATCGTTATAGAATACAATAGAAGCCAAAGGCATAAAGGCCGGCGGCTTTCAGATATTGACTGACAGGGCCGACCACCCTGTAATGGAACGTAGCTTAGTGGCAGAGCAACTGTGTAACCAGAAATTGACTGATGAAGTCGATGGCGATGGTTCGAATCCATCCGTTCCGATCAGGTGTACACACCTGCATATATAATATTCCAATCATCACAAGAAAGCATCTGGCAGCGGGTGCTTTTTTTATATAAAAAATGACAATAAATGCGACGAAAAATATAATAACTTGACAAAGTGATAATTGAATGATATAGTATGGATGTAGCAATCGATTGCTAATAAGGAGGAAGACAAAATGGCAAGGGGCATAGCAGAGCGTATGGCAGAAATAATTTCTGACCGTAAAATGACGCAAAAGGATCTGGCATTTTTATCAGGAGTGACAGAATCTGCCATTTCCCATTACTTAAAGGGAGATCGCATACCGAGAGGCGCCACTCTGATTAAAATTGCGAAAGCACTTGATACATCAACGGATTATTTATTGGGCCAAGATAATACAGGTGGCTTACAGAAAGAGTTTGATGATGCACGAGTGATTTTAGCACGAAATGCTTCAAAAATGAGTAAAGAGCAAAAAATGGAACTTATCAATCTTTTAATGTAACAAGCAGGAGAACATATGCGTCTGGAAGATGAGCAGTATGAAGAGATTAAGAGGACAGTGATAGATACCTTTTCTGTGTATGGAATCAGATGCATTCCAATTAGTGCATTTGAAATGGCTACAAAAATGGGAATCAAAGTTATTCCGTACTCGGCATTGAGTGAGGAAAAGAGAAGTGCAGCAATGCGTGAAAGTAAAGATGGATTTTCAATAGGCAGTTCTCGTAGCCAAGAGTGGATGATTTTTTATAACGATGCTTGCGAAAGTTATGGAAGAATCAATCAGACCATAATGCACGAAATTGGTCATTACGCAATGGGCCATATCAAAGATGGAGAAGAGGAAGAATCGGAGGCAAAATTTTTTGCTAAATATGCACTTGCGCCGCCGCCGTTGATTCATACTTTCATAGAACATATCACTCCAGATTCGATAAGAAACGTTTTTGATCTAAGTAATCAGGCAGCGAAAAATGCTTATTGGTATTATCGAAGTTGGCTGTATAATAGCGGAAGTTATTATACAGATTACGAAAAGAAAATACTTGAGTTATTTAAGGCTGAATGTTAAGTAAAGGTGTATAAGTCAAAAGGCTTTATACATAAACAAAAAACCAAGCACCCATTTATATGGAGATGCTTGGCTCTTGCGAAAAATGTAAATGCAGTTGTTCAACTGGTTACAATTCTCTCTCGACAATTGAATTGTAACACTGTATTTATCCTTTTGCAAGAGTTACTTGCGAAAGGAGGGGATATTCATGTGGATTTTTAGAACGTGGATTACCAGGAAAGATGGCACGAAAGATTATGCCAAGGATCATGGTAAAAAAGCCTTTAGATTCTGGGTAGGTCCTGGACCGGAACCAGATAAAAAGAAGAATCAGTAGTATTTTAATTAAAGAGGCGTATTTACCAGTTGGACGCTTCTACCCAAAAGAAAGGCATAGGTAGAAGAATATGGCTAAGACAAAATCCAGTGTTAGAGGAACTCAGAATAAAAAGATCGTGGTTGTAAAACCATATACACGAAGTGATGGTGTAAAAGTCAGAGAACATAGACGATCAACACCAAATTAGATATTATGTGATAGGAGATAGGTTTATGAATTTAAAAGAACAGATTTTAAAGGATTTAAATGAGATGGACGGAAGCGCAGTTGATAACAAATATAATAATATATATGGGAAATACAAAATTGCAGTAGCCGAATTGCAAAAAGATGGACTCATTGTTGGCGCAACGGTTTTTTATTACAAAAATACACAAGAACCGGAAGTTGTTTCTTTAAAAACAGCTGAATTGACGCAAAAAGGAAAAGCGTTGTTAAGTGTGTAAAGACGATGCATACAAAAAGGCACCCTACGGGGTGCTTTTCTAATGCAATTTTTCCTACAGCGTGCACGGCACCAGCACATACATACCTTACGCATGGATTCACTGTATGTAAGTGTTTGCGCACCTCCTTTCGGCGTGGCAGCAATCGGCTGTCACTATGGTGCCGGCAGGACTGTAATTTACAAATATAAAAAACGAAACGAATGAGAGGTGGTGAGGCTTGCCAAGAGCACCAGATCAGAGAATTGAAGAGGCCAGAAAGATATATGCTTCTGGAGCGAAATTAATTGAAGTTTCTCAGAAGCTCGGAATCCCGGAGGGGACAATCCGAAGCTGGAAAAATAGATATAAATGGGATGATGCAACGTTGCAAAAGAATAAACGCAACGTTGCGAAAAAGAAGGGCGGACAGCCCGGAAATAAAAATGCGGAGGGGCATGGAGGAACCGGTCCGCCGGGAAATAAGAATGCAGTCAGGACAGGAGAGTTTGAAACTCTCTTTTTTGATACCCTGGAACCGGAAGAAAGAACATTGGCAGAGATGATCCAGCCGAACAAAGAGCAGCTGCTTCTCAGAGAAATCCAGCTTCTTGCAGTCAGAGAACGCCGGATGCTGAAAAGAATCCAGTCTCTCCGTGAACTGGAGGTTCAGACCGGATCTGAAGAAGATTCGGTACCATGCGGAATGTCTGTAACGGAATATGCTTCCGGTATTGAAAAAGGAAAACAAACAGAACTTCGAAAGTACGAAGGCATTCTTGGCCAGATCCAGGCTATAGAGGATGCTCTGACTAGAGTGCAGGCCCGGCAGCAGAAAGCAATCGAGATGCTGCATAAGTTTGGTTATGACGATGCAAAACTGGAACTTGCAACCATGCAGCTTGAATTTGAGATGCTGAAGCAGGATAACCAGGCAGAAGAGACTACCGATGATGGTTTCCTGGAGGCAATGAATGCAACAGCGCAGGATGTCTGGGGTGACGAGAATGTATGAAAAACTCAAAACTCTGAAAGATAAGCTGCAGAAGATGAAAACCAACAGAGCCAACAGGCAGATAGGCCAGACGTTTCATTTTTCTCCGTTCTCAAGAAAACAGAAACAGGTCCTGACCTGGTGGTGCAAAGAATCCCCGGTTCACGATATGGATGGAGTTATTGCCGATGGAGCAATCCGATCAGGAAAAACAATCAGCATGTCTTTATCATTCGTTATGTGGGCCATGAGTACCTTCACTGGCCAGAACTTTGCCATGTGCGGAAAGACCATAGGATCCTTCCGGAGAAATGTTCTGTTCTGGCTGAAACTGATGCTCCGGTCAAGAGGATATTCCATCACGGATCACAGGGCAGACAACCTTCTGACCATCCGAAAAGACGGAAAAGAAAATTACTTTTACATATTCGGCGGCAAGGATGAAAGATCTCAGGATCTTATCCAGGGAATCACTTTAGCCGGCGTGTTCTTTGATGAAGTTGCCCTGATGCCGGAATCTTTTGTGAACCAGGCAACAGGCCGATGCTCTGTAAAAGGTTCAAAGTTCTGGTTTAACTGCAACCCGGATGGCCCGTATCACTGGTTCAAACAGAACTGGATAGATAAATCTACCGGATATCTGGGAAAAAAAGAAACTGCCCGGAGGATGCAGCAGGCGGCCGCGGAGGGGAAAGATCCTGGTCTGAAAGATATTCTGTATCTCCACTTCACTATGGACGATAACCTGTCCCTGGATGAAGAGATCAAAGCCAGATACAGGAGCATGTACGTTGGAGTATTCTTTAAACGTTATATCATGGGGCTTTGGGCGGCAGCAGAGGGAATCATTTACGACATGTTCGACGAGAACAAACATGTCCAGGATATCAGAGATTTCTATCAGCTGCTGATCAACGGGAACAGGTATGTTTCCTGCGATTATGGTACACAGAACGCAACGGTATTCCTGCTGTGGAATAAAGGAACCAACGGGAAATGGTACTGCATCCGGGAGTATTACTATTCCGGAAGAGACAAAGGTAAACAGAAAACAGATTCAGAATATGCAGACGACCTGAAAGAGTGGCTGGATGGAACCAGGATCAAAGCGATCATCGTGGATCCATCGGCTGCTTCTTTTATTGCAGAACTCCGGAAACGGGGATATAAGGTCCTGAAAGCCAACAATGATGTTCTGGATGGAATCCGGCTGGTTGGAATGTTTCTGAACCTGGAGAAGATTGTCTTTGCTTCTTCCTGTAAAGAAACCATAAAAGAATTTGCTTCTTACATCTGGGATGAGAAAGCCCTGGAAAGAGGAGAAGACAAACCGGTGAAACAATTCGATCATTGTCTCACAGGAGATACATTGATAGATACGGTAAAAGGAAAGATTCCAATAGAAAAATTAGTTGGAAAGAAAGGAAAGGTGTACTGCTATGATGTAAAACGAAGAAAGAGAGCAATATCTACATTTTACAATGTACGAAAGACAAGAAAAAATGCAGATATTTATAAACTTACGTTGGAAGATGGGAACAGTATAAAAATGACAGCAGATCATCTTGTGTATACGCAAAGAGGTTGGGTTGCGTTAAAGCATCTTAAAGCAACGGATAAGATTTTGAAAGTTACTGCTTGACTTGTTGCATGTAACATGTTAATATTGTTACATGCAACAAGGAGGTGGGATAAGTAGAAGCGAAAAGCAGAGCTGAGTATTTCAAAGAGCGCAGAGAAAAATTTAAAGCGTTTCATGTTGAGATAGAAAAAGAAAAAATGATGCGTTTTGAAGAAAAACTTAAAGAAAAGAACACCACAAAAAAAGAATGGCTTGATGAAAAAATCAGCGAAGAATTAAAAAAATAAGGAATTCCGCCCCGACCAAAGATTGGAATTCCTTATAGCAAGTAGAAGTTTCCTTCTGTAAATATTATAATGCAGATGGAAGCTTCTTTCAAGAACCAAAATTTGAAAGGAGTTTTTGTTTATGAGCCAGATTGAAAAATTATACAGAGAGTGGTCAGAAGAACAAATAAATAGCGAGGAATTGACAGCTATTTATAGAAGAATAGAAAAAAAATTGAGAGGAAAACTGAGTTTTCAGAAATTCAATGAAATAGATGAACTAATTATGGACTGCGTTATTGCAGAACGAATTGAAGCATTTAAAGGTGGTTTTCAGCAAGCAACTGCCATCTGGAAGGAGTGTTGTTGATGCCCGAAAAATTTCAATTCTTTGACGGAAAAAGATTTACACGTGATGGTAAAACTGGATACTATTTATGTGCCACAGCGGACGAGGGAAAGAGAAAACGGATGCATGTGTATGTTTGGGAATATTTCAATGGTCCAGTACCAAAAGGATACCATATTCATCACATGGATGGAGATAAAAGTAATAATAATATCAAAAACCTTCAATTGTTGTTGGCTACGGAACATGAGCAACTACATGGTTCGATGCTGACAGATGAGCAGAGAGATCGGGCACGAAAAAATATAGAAAAAGCATCTATCAAAGCGAAGGAGTGGCACAGTAGTAAAGCTGGCCATGAATGGCACAAAATGCATTATGAAAAAATGAAAGAGAAACTATATCAAGTACATAAATTCAATTGCCTTATGTGCGGAAAAGAATTTCAGTCACCACAGACTAAATCAAAATTTTGTTGCAATAATTGCAAGAGTGCATACAGAAGAAAAATAGGCGTTGATAATATTACGAAAATTTGTAGTTTTTGCGGAGAGGAATATATTGCAAATAAATACAATAAAACAAAATTCTGTCCAATTTGTAGGAATAAAAAATATAGAAAAAATAGGCAAAGCTGACGTTTATAATATGGAAGTTAAGAACCACCACAACTTTAGTGTTTGTGGTGGTTTTATTGTGCACAATTGTTGTGACGCTGTGAGGTACCTATGCAGCACCATAATCGGCAGAAAAGCAGCACGTTTCCGAGAGATAAGGAGGTGAGAAAAATATACACATTTACAATACCGAGAGAAAGCTTTGACGAGTTAAACCCAGACAAACAGATACTCCGCCAGCTGATCAGCAAACACATCAGTAAGGTGGACCGGCTGAAGAAGAATATGTCCTACTATGAAGGAAAGCACAAGATCCTGGATGAAACCAAACGGGAAAACCGCCTGGTGTGCAATCATGCAAAAGACATCTCTGATACAGCCAGCAGCTATTTCATCGGCAATCCGGTGACGTACAAATCAGAGGGAGACATCAAGGTCCTCACAGACGCACTGGAGGTGGCCGGAGCGGATGAGACAGACGGGGATAACGGCCTGGAGGCATCCATCTACGGCCTGGCCTATGAATATGTCTATGTGAAGGAAAACGAGAATAATCTGCAGACCAAGAACCTGTCTGCGGAGAATACCTTCATGGTAAAAGACGACAGCATAGAGGAAAACGAACTCTTTGCTGTCTATTATTATATCCGGAAAGATGATTCTGAGAAG
Organism: Blautia sp. MB18-30; assembly: GCF_023669475.1. Classification (NCBI taxonomy): domain Bacteria; kingdom Bacillati; phylum Bacillota; class Clostridia; order Lachnospirales; family Lachnospiraceae; genus Blautia; species Blautia sp. MB18-30. Next base: position 51,541 of record NZ_JAMOYY010000014.1, read on the forward strand.
CTTCCGGACCACTATATGGCCACAGTAGTGACCACAAACTATAAGTACGAGCTGGACATTGAGAACAGCAATACGATCCAGGCAACTACAGAGCCGGCGGTGCCCCATTATCTTGGTGAGATCCCGATCATTGAATACCTGAACAATAAACTGGCCATCGGAGATTTTGAACTGCAGATCCCACTGATCGATGCATACAATGCGCTGATGAGCGATCGTGTGACCGATAAGGAGCAGTTTATTGATGCGATCCTGGCCATCTATGGAACATTGCTGACCGATGAGGACGAACCGAACACTGAGGATGGAGACGAGAGCATCCGAAAGGCCAAAGCCCGTCTTAAAAAGTACAAGGTTCTTGAGATGCCGGACACAGCCAAAGCAGAATATCTGACCAGGACTTTTGATGAAAGCGGTGTGGAGATTCTTAAGAAAGCCATTGAGCAGGATATCCATAAGTTTTCCCACATTCCCTGTATGTCAGATGAAAGCTTCGGAGGGAACGTCAGTGGTGTGGCTATGGAATTTAAGCTCCTGGGCATGGAAAACATCACAAAGATTAAGACCAGATATTATAAAAAAGGTCTGAGAAAACGAGTTCGGATATTCTGTAACTATCTGGCTTTGCATGGGATCAGCATCGATCCATCCGGGATCACGATGACGTTTACCAGAGCATTGCCGAAAAATCTCCTAGAGATATCCCAGATCGTGGCAAATCTGTGGGGAAAGGTAAGCCGTAAGACCTTGCTTTCCCAGGTCCCGTTTGTGGATGATGTGGATGAGGAACTGAAAGCCCTGGAAACAGAGGAAGAAGAGAATCTGAAGCGGCAGCAGGAAGTTTTTGGCCTGCAGGACAATACCCCGCCGGAACAGAATCCTGATGATAAGAAAAAGGACAATGTAGATGAGTAGGAAATACTGGGAGCAGAGATCTGCCTGGGATATGTATCAGTTTATGGAGGATGCAGAAGAGACAGCAGATCTCATTGCCAGAGTATACCGGAAAGCCTCTCTCCAGCTGGAATATGCCGCAAGAGATATCTTTGAGAAGTTCATGACAAAATATGGTCTGTCAGAAACAGAAGCCTGGCAGATTATAAATTCCATACAGGATAAAAACTCCATTGATCAGCTGAAACAGGAACTCCAGAACAGGAAAAAGGACAGTGAGATTCTGAAACAACTGGAAGCTCCGGCGTACCGTGCAAGAATGGAACGCCTGCAGGATCTTATGACACAGGTAGATGCAGTGATGCAGCAGGTATATCAGCAGGAGAAGCAGTTCGATACCAGACTTCTGGAACAGCTTGGAGAAAAAGCCTATTATCATTCCATCTACAATATGCAGAAAGAAACCGGCCTGGCATTCAGTTTTTCTCATGTAAGCAGGAAACAGATCGACCAGGCTCTGCAGATGAAATGGTCCGGAAAACATTTTTCAGACCGTATCTGGCAGAACACACAGCAGCTTGCAGATTCCTTGAAGGATGAATTGCTGATCAGCCTCCTTACCGGCCGGACAGACCGGGAAACAGCGGAATCCATCCAGGCCCAGTGCGGAGGGGGAGCAAAGCAGGCCAGGCGATTGGTAAGAACAGAATCCTGTTACATGGCAGGAGAATTGACTGCACAGAGTTATATTGACTGCGGGATCAAGAATTATCGCTATGTGGCAGTGCTGGATCTTCGTACCAGTGAGATCTGTCGGGAACTGGATGGAAAGGTTTTTTCGGTGAAAGACCGGAAAGCCGGAGTGAACTATCCTCCCATGCATCCATATTGCCGCTCTACAACGATTTCTGTCATAGATGATAAAATCCTCAGGAACATGAAAAGAAGTGCTTACAACCCGGAAACAGGGCGTACAGAGATGGTTCCTGCGGATATGACCTATGAACAGTGGTATGAGAAATACGTCAAAGGAAATCTAAAAGCAGAAGCCCAGGAGAAAGCAGTCAAGAACGCTTCGTCAGACCGGAAGCAGTATGAGCGGTATCGGGAACTTCTTGGAAAAGACATGCCGAAACATTTTGCAGACTTCCAGGAAATGAAGTATAATGAACCTGAGAAGTGGGAACTGCTCAGGACTTATGCACGTTCTGTAGATAAAGGCACGATATCTCCGTTATCTGGATTCGAGAATTATCAGAAGATTTATGATGAAATCAATGAAAAAGTTGTTGGTATAAAGACTTCTGAGGGAACAGCAGTAACCAGACAGAGTAAACATTTCATGGACAGAGTAATCGGAACCATGAAAGATCCAAAAACGGGAAGATCACGATCAGGAGTTACCGTGGAAGGAATACGGGATGCGCTGGAGAATCCGGCGAAAGTATTTCCTACGAGAACGGATCCTGATTCAAGAAAAAGCCAGAAATATATTGGCAGACATGGAACAGTCTCATTAGATCCTGAGACGGGGATTCTGATTCAATGCAATCCAACAGATGCAGACTATGTAAGGTGAATAGCAAATGGAAATGCGAAGATTTGAACTAAAAAAAGAGCAGATCGAATTTCTTAAAGAAATGTATCCTGACAATGAGCTGGTTCAGAGAGTACTGAATTGTGAAAATAATGGAGTATTTGAAGTAGATGTGGATACCAAAATTGATTTTATGCTTTTTGTGGAAGATGAGTCGGTATATTGGATGGACGCAAATTATGAGCCATCAGCGAAAACATATATGCTTGAATCAATAAGGGATGATATTTATTATCAGACCAACTGATACCACCAGTCAGAAATGGCCGGTGGTCTTTTTATACCCATTTTTAAGAAAGAGAGGATCAGAAATGAAGTTTGAAGAAGCATTAAAGGCAATGAAAGCAGGAAGTAAAGCAAAATTACCGTCCTGGGGAGGATATTGGTATTGGAGTCCAGAGAAAGAAACAATCATCATGCACACAAAAGATGGACAGGAACTGGATATCCGGGAAACCCAGAGCGTTGTATATACGCTTCAGAATATTCTTTCTGATGAATGGATCATTGCAGATGAAGTAAACTGTCCGCAGTTGGGCGGAGAAGCAACATTTTCTTTCGGGGAAGCTATCAAGTACCTGAAAAGAGGGTCCAAAGTAGCTCGTAAAGGATGGAATGGTAAAAAACAGTACATTCAGCTTGCAACTGGGATTTCTTATAAGGCAGCAGATGGCGAAGTTGTAAACTGTGAGCACAATGCTATTGGCAACATGGCAGTGGCTTTTGTAGGAACATCTGGTGTGCAGATGGGATGGCTTGCATCTCAGGCAGATATGCTTGCGGAAGACTGGATTTTTGCGGAGGAGTAGAGAATGAAAAACGAAGAATTTTTAAGGCTTTGTAAGGCGAAAGTAGCTGAATATACAAACTCCCATATGGATAAGACCGATGGAAAGCAGATCACAGTACAGGATGTGTACGTGGTATGGAGTTGTAAGACATTACAGAACAGTAAAGCACTTCTGAGCACGACTGTGCCGGATGGAATGTATTATGAGCTGACATATAACGGAGATAAGCACGAGTTATACCTTGATGCTTATAAGAAGTTTCAGAACATGTGCTTTAAACTGTAATTGCGCCGGCGCAACGGAGGGGAGGTGAAGAGAATGAAAGTAAAATGCATCAAAAGATACAGCGACATCTGCTTGAAAGAAATCGTCGAGAAGGGAACTGTTCTGGAAGTAACAGAAAACAGAGGGGAACATCTGATCGGCGAGGGTGTTGCAGAGGCAGTAAGAGAAGCAAAGGCAGCAGCCAAAGGGAAGGAATAGGTAATCCAATTATCTCCCGGTGAGACGCAGGGTGAAGCGTCTTATTTTTTATGCCTTTTTCCGCTAGGCGTTAAAGAAGCAGATTCCAAAAACTGAATGGCCCGGGCGTGAGAACGAATAGGCTGGGCAGAAAGGAAAAGATATGAGAAACAGAGTATTCAAAGCAATGTGTAAAGTTCCAATGAACCTGCAGTTATTCGCAGAAGGCGGAGACGGTGCTGGGGCCGGTGAGGGCAATGGCGGCGGATCCGGAGAAGGTACGGGCGGCGAAGGAGATAATCCTCCATCTTTTGATGACTTCCTGAAAACAGGCAGTAATCAGGCAGAATTTGACAGACGTGTCCAGAAGGCAGTCAATACGGCAGTGACAAACGCACAGGAGAAGTGGCAGGCACTGACGGATGATAAGCTTTCCGAAGCTGAGAAGCTGGCCAAGATGACCAAGGAAGAAAAAGCGCAGTACATGCAGAATAAAAAAGAAAAGGAACTTTCCGACAGGGAGGCAGCAGTAACCAGAAGTGAGCTCATGGCAGAAGCAAAGAACAACCTGTCAGACGAAGGACTTCCGGTAGAGCTTGCAGAAGTACTGAATTATACAGATGCAGATGCCTGCAAGAAATCCATGGAAACCGTCAAAAAAGCGTTCCAGACTGCAGTTGAGAAAGCAGTCGATGAGAAGCTGAAAGGCGGCAAGCCTCCGAAAAAAGCACCAGAAACAAACACACAGGAAGCCCTTGAAAAGCAGGTATACAATGCGATGATGGGTATTTTTTAAAGGAGAGTGAATAAACAATGGCAATCAATACTTTAGCAACAGCAACCTTATTTATGACACAGCTTGATAAGATCGCTGTTCAGGAAGCAACCACCGGCTGGATGGATGCCAATGCCGGCCAGGTGATCTATAACGGTGGATCTGAAGTAAAGATCCCGAAAATGAGCGTTCAGGGAATGGGCGACTATGACCGTGAGGCTGGATACCAGCGCGGCTCCGTTACCCTGGAGTACGAGACCAGAAAAATGACACAGGACCGTGGCCGTCTCTTCCAGCTGGATCCGATGGATATCAACGAGGCAAACTTTATCCCGACTGCCGGTGCAGTTATGGGAGAGTTCCAGAGGACACAGGTAGTTCCGGAGATCGATGCGTACCGTATCAGCAAGCTGGCCACAGAAACACTTACTGCAGATAAAGCAGGAATGATCGGAGAATCTTATGTACCGGGAACTGCTTCTACATCTGCTCTGCGTAAGCTGAAAGAAGGGATCAAAGCGGTAAGAGAAAACTATAACGGAGCTCTTATCTGCCAGGCAACACCGGACTTTATTATGGAGCTGGAACTGGAACTTGCGGGCAAGATCACTGCAGTGACCTTCTCTAAAGGCGGAATTCAGACACAGGTTCCTTCTGTAGATGGTGTACCGCTGGTTTCCACACCTTCCAACCGTATGTACACAGCTATCAAGATCAATAACGGTAAAGATAGTGGCCAGGAAAAAGGCGGATATGAAAAAGGAACATCTGCAAAGAACCTGAACTTTTTCATCTGCCCTGTAACCACGCCAATCGCTGTCACAAAACAGGATATCATGCGTATCTTCGACCCGACAACAAACCAGAAATTGAACGCATGGCAGATGGATTACCGCCGTTTCCATGATATGTGGATTCTGGATAATAAACTGGATTCCATCTATCTGAGCATCCAGGAGGCGAAAGCATGAGGCTGATCCGTAAAAATGTAGAAAGAGAAGCGGAAGGATCTGCAGCAGAAAAGCTGATCAGTGATGGCTTCACACCGATGAAAAAAGCCACACCAGACACAGTACCGGAAGAGAAAATCGGTAAGGACATCGAGGATATGACAGTTGAAGAACTGAAAACTCTTGCAAAGGAGAAAGGACTGACCGGTGTCTCCTCCCTGGCAAAAGCGGACCTTCTGGCAATCCTGAAAGGGTGATACGATGGCATCAGCAGAAGATATCAAAAAGCTGAAGATCCTGACCGGAGAAAAGAATGAGGAACTTCTGTCTGTCCTTCTGGATGAAGCTGAAGCTTTCGTGCTGTCCTACACCAATCGCAAACAGTTAAGGACCGGGCTGGAAAAGGCAGTCCGGGATCTTGCTGTGATCGCTTTGAACCGGATGGGAACAGAGGGGGAAAAGTCCAGAAGTGAGGGTGGAGAGAGTTATACTTTTGAGGATGCGCCGAAACAGATCTACGACACGCTGAACCGGTATCGCCTGGCCAGAGTAGGAGGAAAGACTTATGAGGCTGAGAAGAAGCAGACTTGAGGAATTTTTCCATAAGAAAATGACGGTAAAGAAAGATAAAGAAGGCAGTACCAGCGAGGAATATGGTGCTGCCTCTTCTGTTACCGGAGAAAGCTGGCCGGCATCTGGAGAAGTACAGGTTGAGCAGTACGGCCAGAAACTGAATTATATCCGGAATATCCGGATACAGGGAAACTATAAGATCCAGACGGATGGAAAAAGCCGGCTGCATTATATCCTGGAAGATGGAACGGATATAGAGGAACGGGACGGGATTTGTCTATATGTGGCAGCAGATCAGCTTCCAGACTATCGGATCATATCCATCAAACCATATCGTTTCCTTACCATAGAGGTGGAAAAGATATGAGTGTAAATGGATTTGATGAAGTGGAGAAAGCTTTGCAGGAGGTGTCCGAGTTGGACACCCGGCAGGCAGTTGGAGAAGCGATCCAGTTTGTACGGTCAGCAGCAGTTGAGAATTGCCATGCAGATACCGGAGAACTCCGGCAGAGCATTTTTGCGGAAACCACAGAGGAAGAAAACTCTGTCACAGGGATCTGCTGGACAGACAAAGCTTATGCTCCGTACATAGAGTTCGGAACCGGACCGAAAGGCCAGGAGAAACATGCCGGCATCTCTCCGGAAGTAACTCCGGTCTATACTCAACAGCCATGGTGGATCCATGAAAGCCAGATAGACAGAAGAGTGGCTGAAAAGTACCGTTGGCCATATATGGACACGCCGGATGGAAGATTCTATAGATGCAGCGGAAATCCGGCCTATCCGTTCCTGTATCCGGCTATGAAGGATAACGAAGAACAGATCTTAAAGGTGCTGGGCGGAAGCCTTGCGTCAGATTTGGAGGATATATGAAGAATGTAAAAGATCAGGTGTACGCGGCACTGTGCACGGTGTCCGAAAATGTTTCAGATGCTTATCCCCGTTCCTGGGCGGAGGGCTCAACGCTCCAGTATACCGAAGAGCAGAACGATGTATACGAAGCCAGCTCCGATGCTGAAGGAATGAGAGAGGATAAAGCCCTTGTAAGATACCGGATCGATATCTGGAACAATCACAGCACTTCAGAAGCAGCTCTGCAGGTAGATGAAGCGATGAAAGTGACAGGCCTGAAACGGATCGCATGTGCAGATGTGCCGGATCCGTCAGGGATGAAGCATAAACAGATGCGCTACGAAGGGATCATTGATATGGATTCTGACAGCGTGTATTGGAGATAAGGAGGAATAGCGATGTTAGCAAATGGAGCAACATTAGGTTACAGAAAACACACAGCTGGAGAAAACTCTGCAGCTTACACAGATCTTCCAGGACTGAAAGAGATCCCGGAAGTCGGAGTGGAACTGGATAAGGAGGAAAACACCTGCCTTACAGATCCGCACAAGATGTACGAGGAAGGCATTGGAGACCTTCCGGATATGAAGTACAAATGGAAGTACGACAACAGTAAAGCCGGAAGCCCGTACAGGCTTATGAGAGATGCAGCAGACAAAAAAGAGATCTGGGATTTCCAGGAAAAAACAAAAGATGGAACAGTTACCGAGTTTACTGCACAGTTTTCCGTAAAACGTACAGGCGGTGGAGTAAATGGTGTGATCGAGTTTGAGGTGACCATGGCCGTACAGTCTGAGATCAAACAGACAGATCCGGCGTAAGGAGGAATAAAAGATGATGAATTTTGAAGGCATTCAGGATCTGGGCGGAGCTTCTGCCCAGAATGAGACACAGGCTCCAGAGGAAAAAGTAGTCAATCTGGAGGAACAGAAGAAAAAGAGACAGCCCTTTGCTTATTGGAATGTAGGCGGCAGGAGCTTCAAGATGAAACTGAAAGCTTCCGGAATCGGACGCCTGGAAAATAAGTACAGACAGAATCTCATGAATATGATCGATGATATTCCGCCGCTTTCCGTGATGCTGACGATCATCCAGGAAGCAATGTCACCGTGGGAGCATGGGATTGATTATCAGGATGTGCAGAAGCTGTATGACGCATGGATCGATGAAGGGAACAGTCAGCTGGAACTCTATCAGAAGATTTTGATCCCGCTCATGGTGGTATCGGGTTTTTTACCGGAGAAAACAGCGGTATCCCTTCTGGAGGAAATCGAGAACGCCTGATGTCAGAACAGCTCTCGGAGCTGTATCCGGTAGCTCTTGAGATGGGGATCCTGGCGGAAACATTCTGGAACCTTTCTGTAAATGAGATATTCGATACTTTGGCAAATATAAGAAGGCGGTTGCTCAGAGAAGAAAAGCAGCGGATCATGGATAATTTCATCCAGGCCCAGGCCATAGCAGTAGATATCTCAGCGTTATTTGCTAAAGATGGCAAGATAGCCCATCCCTGGGATTATTATCCGGAACTGTTTGAAAAAGAACAGAAGGCATACGAAGAAGCAGAGGAAGCCCGCCAGTGGGAAGAGTACATGGAAAAAAGAAGGGCGTACAACGCCGAATGGAACTATAGACATAATCATTGATTTGTTGAGAAAAAGAGAGGAGGTGAGCCCATGGGAGACACACTTCATAAGATGCAGGTGATAATTGAAGCTACAACAGAACCATTGAAAAAAGGAATGGAAAACAGCCGGCGGGAAGTAAAGAAAAGCGTTGAAGAAATCCAGAAGGAAACTGAGAAAGTAAAGAATCCGTTCAAGGGAATGGAAAGCAAGGCGCTGCAGCCGGTAAGGAATACTCTGAATAAGATCAGGGAAATGCTCAGCAGGAATCCTGTGAAAAATTTCCAGATCAAGGCAGGCATCAAAGTTCCAACGGAAGAGTATGCAGAATTGCAGAAAAATTTATCAAAAGCACAGCAATCATTGGAAAAACTACAAGAAAAACAGCACAAATTTGAAAACACGGGTAAATCTAAAGAGAACCAGCAATGGAAAAGCCTTGTAGTTGATATTACTCGAGCTGAAAAAAAACTCAGTGAATACAAAGATGCTGCAGCCAAAATGGAAACGTCAGGAACTGCTTTTAAACAAACCCCTACAGACGAATATCGTGAAATCAGAAATTCTGTTAAAAGTTTAAACGAAGAAATAGAAAAATATGAAAAAAAAGGTGAAAAGCTTGAGGCGATGGGCGTTAAGAAAGAAAGCAAGCAATGGAGAAGCCTTATATACGATATTGAACAAGCTCGCGGGAAGCTGTTTGAGTATGAAGAAAAAATGAAATCGTTAGAAAAATCAGGAAAATCAACTCAGCAGGTGCCAACAGAAGAATATCAAAAAATACAAAAAGACATTTTGAAAGTAAATAAAGAACTTGATGCTTATCGCGAAAAAAAGAATAAGCTCCAAGCTTTGGGCGTATCAAAAGAAAGTCAGGAATGGAAAAGCCTTACATATGACATTGATCAAGCGAAAATAGCTGTAGAGGAGTATAAAACAAAGGCCAGACAGATGGAATCCTCAAATACAGATGTAAAGCGGCCGGTATCTCTTCCGAAACAGGCATTGAACTTTGGGACAGGAATTTTCAAAGGAATAGGAGCAACTGTTTCGAAGGGGTGGGGAGGCTTTACAAAGCTTCTGGGAGGTGTTGGAAACGTTGCATCTTCCTTCACCGGTGTGATCCGGAAATGCTCCGGTGCTTATGCTGCACTGATCCAGAAGTTCACATCCGGAATCCCGTTTCTTAACAGGACAAAATCTTCGTTCAATGGTCTGGGAACATCCGGACGAGGCTTGACAGGTATACTGAAGACGATCGGAATGACTGCAAAATTTATGTTTGCAAGTTTTGTGATCCGTGGAGCTGTAGATGGCGCAAAGCAGGGATTTCAGAACCTTGCACAGTACAGTGGAGAAACAAACAGAAGTCTTTCTCTGCTGATGTCTTCTCTGACACAGCTCAAAAATTCACTGGCCACAGCCTTTGCACCAATCCTGAATGTTGTAGCACCAATTCTGAACAGTTTCATTCAGACGGTTATCAACGTGGTAAATTCCATAGGCCAGCTGATGGGAGCCCTCACAGGCAAAACCACCATGGTCACGGCCAAAAAAGTCAATCAGGATTATGCTGCAAGTCTTAACAGTACCTCAACGGGTCTGAAGAATAATGCAAAGAACGCGGATACGGCATCAAAAGCGGCAAAACAATATCAGCGCACTCTTCTGGGATTCGACCAGATCAACAAGCTGAACGATGATTCAGACAGCTCCGGATCAGGAGGAACAGGAAGTGGAACGGATACATCACCGCTTGGTGGTGTTAATGATATGTTCCAGACAACGGCCATCAAGAGCCGTTTCAAAGATCTCGCAAAACTGATTAAAGATTCTTGGAAGTCCGGCGATTTTACAGAACTTGGTGCCATGGTCGGCAATAAGCTCAACGAAGCACTGGAACGTATTCCGTGGGGTAAAATCCAGAATACCTGTAACAAGATTGCAAAAAGCATTGCCACTTTTCTGAATGGCTTTATTGAAGCTGCGGATTGGAAATTAGTTGGTAATACATTCTCTAAGGGACTGAACACAGCCTTTGGATTTGTAGATACCTTTGCAAAGAATTTCCACTGGAACAGTCTTGGGAAAGCTATCGGAGATGGGATCAATGGTGCTCTTGAAGGCCTTGACTGGAATCTGATCAAAGGAACCGTACATGATACCGTCTTTGGTCTGGTAAGCACACTGAATACAGCGATTGCGACAACCAATTGGAGTGTAGTTGGAAAAACAGTTGGAGAGTGCTTTAACACACGACTGGAAGCACTTTATACCACGGTTCATAACTTTAACTGGAGAGGCTTGGGCACTGCACTGGCTGATCTTGTAACCAACACGGTCAAAACCATTGATACAGGAAAAATAGGACAGACCTTATCCGATGGGATAAAAGGCTTTTTTGATTTTGCAATCTCAGCGATTGAACACATGGATTGGTGGTCCATGGGGGACACCATCTATAACAAAGCAAAAGATCTGATGGTAAACATTGACTGGAGCGGAATTGCTGACAGAGTTTTTGAAACGATTGGAGCTGCATTTGGAGGTTTTGCCGCATTTATTGGCGGTATCTTTAAAAATGCAGTTGCAGATGCAAGGAAGTATATTATAAAGCATTTCACAGAAGCTGGAAAATTCACCTGGGAAGGCTTTAAAAATGGTGTTGTGCAGTCATTTAAAGATATAGGAACCTGGATCAAGGCACACATTTTTAAACCATTCATAAACGGATTCAAAAAAGCTTTCGGAATCCATTCACCATCAACAGTCATGCGTACGCAGGGCGGATATGTTATATCTGGCCTGTTCAATGGTATGAAAGCAGGATTGCCAGCTGTACTGTCTTGGATTGCTAAACTCCCAGGGCAGACAAAAGAGAGACTTGGAAATGCCAAAACATGGCTACGTGGGAAAGGAAATGCTGCGATCACCGGTCTGAAAAATGGCTGGGAAGCTGTAAGGGAATCAACATTCCTGAGCAGAGTAAAGAAAATCGGTTCTCAATCTTTCAACGCTATCGGAGATATCAAAAGCAAAGTAACGCCGAAAGGCAGGGATATCATAAGCGGAATGAGAACCGGCCTGAATAATAACTGGAGCTCTCTGTCTGGAATATTAAGTAATATACCAGGCAAGGTGGCAAACGCAATTCCAAGCTTATACACAGTTGGCCAGAATGTTATTCAGACTTTTGCAAATGGATTTTCAAGCATCCATATCCCTATGCCACATATCGGCTGGGATTGGGAAGGTGGATCTATAAAAATCGGTAACTTCAAATTTTCATTGCCACGTTTCAATCTGAGCTGGTACGCAAATGGCGGATTCCCTGGTATGGGAGAAATGTTCGTGGCAAGAGAGTCCGGACCGGAGCTTGTCGGAAGAATGGGAAACCATTCTGCGGTGGCAAACAATAATCAGATCATTGCCGGAATCCGGGCAGGTGTATTTGAAGCAGTTGTGAATGCTTTTGAAAGCATGCAGGGCAGAAATGATCGTGGACGGGAACTCCACATCTATCTGGAAGGCGATGCAAAGAAATTGTTTAAGGTGATCCGCCAGGAAGGAAACAACTATCAGAAACAGACCGGAAATCCGGTATTTGGATAAGGAGGCGGTAAAGTGACAGATGATATCATTATTGACGGAGTTACGATGCCGACTCCGGCCCTTTCGGGTTTGACAATAAAAAAGGAAAAAATCTGGTCAAATAATACAGGGCGTGTAGCGAATGGTGATATGGTAGGCGATCTTATTGCTATTAAATATACGTTGGAAATTACATGGCCCATGTTAAGCAGAGCGGATACTGCCAAGATTGATGCAGCAATCAGCCCTGCTTTCTTTAATGTGACATTTACGGATCCTGGAAGCAATTCCCGGATAACAAAGAGATGCTACTCAAACACACCATCCTATCCGGTATACAGTTATGTGGACGGTGTGAAAACATACAAAGGAGTAGGGGCGACACTGATCGGAAAATAAGGAGAACAGAACAATGAAAATGCAAAACAAAGAAATTGTAGACTTTTTAAATACTTGCGTATCTATGAAAAAAAAGAGCTTGCCAGTCCGTCTGGCGTATGCGATCAAGAAGAACGTGGTAGCAGTCCAGGAGGCTGCGTCAGCTTACACTGCGGAACGGGAAGAATTGATCCGCAGATACGCCAAGAAAGATGAAAATGGTGAGATCATGACGGAAGACGACTGCTATATCATGGAAGACAAAGAAAGATTTGGGAAGGATATGAGTGAACTTCTGAATATTGAGACCGAGGTGGAGATTCATACTGTTTCCATCTCAGTAGTCGAGAAATGTGACGAAGATCCGAAATATGATTCACTGACTATGGCTGAACTGGATGTCATTGATTTCATGTTGGCAGAGTAAGGAGGCAGTCCTGTGTATCAGTCAACAACTGCATTTGGAACCTTGGTACAGCAGGATTCCAGAACATTTAAATGTTTACTCACCTATGGAGAAACATCCATCACAACCGTACGAAGTATCAAATTCACCGGAGGTTCTGAAGGAGAAGACGATTTTTCTCTGGGTTCTACCATGTCACAGTACATAGAAGTGACAATTCCTGGCAAAGGACTGGTAGTTGAAGGAACAGAAATGCTCCTTCAGATTGGTATGGACGTGAACGGAAAAACAGAATATATCCCCATGGGATATTTTACAGCAGGAAAGCCCCAAAAAGCGGATGATCAGATCACGTTCACGGCTTACGACCGTATGATGAACACAGAGCGGACATTTTCCATGGATGGCACAACCACAAATACAGTGGCAGTACTAAAGCGGATTGCGGATATCACAGGTGTTCCTGTAGTGACATCCGGATTAACTGCGATATCCATAAAAGTGCCGAAAGGATATAGCTGCAGGGAAGTCCTTTCTTATGTGGCGCAGCTTCATGGCGCGTTTGCTGTTTGTAACCGTAGAGGTCAGATCGAGCTGCATACCTATGTGGATTCAGATTATAAGGTAAAGACGAGCCGGTACTGGGGAAATTTTGAACATAATGATTATGCTTTTGATGTTTCAAAATTTGTATGTTTTACGGGACAAGATAAAAATGGAAAAAGCATATCAATCTTTTCAGGATCCGGAGCGAGGTCCGTGTCTTTTTCCAATCCGTTCATGACACAAACAGTCCTCAATAATATCCTGGCATCTTTCAAAAATTTCTCCTATATGCCAGGTACATTGAAAATGATGGGAGATCCCCGACTGGATCCTTGGGATATCCTGACCGTAGCAGATCTGTCTGGAAACACATATAAGGTTCCTATCATGAAACTGGATTGGGAATACGATGGCGGTCTTACATATTCAGTTGAAGCTGTCGGCCTGTCAGAAGAAGAAACCAATGCAGATTATAAAGGCCCACAGACAAAAGAAATGGAACGGTATTACGCACAGTTGGTAATGATTGACAGAGCGATGATTAACAAACTGGATGTGGAGACTGCAAAAATCACGTATGCATCTATTAAGGAACTGGATGTAGTTAAAGAAAATGCTGAGGAAATTAATGCTAAAAAAGCAAATATCGATCTCGCAAATGTAAATAACGCTTGGATTGAAAAAGGCGTCCTAAAGGACGGGTCCATTGGCTCAGCAGCAATCCATGAAGGCGCTGTAACGAACGCTAAGATTGCTGATGCGACGATTGAAGCAGCGAAGATCAAGTCTATCAATGCAGATTCTATTGTAGCCGGTACGATTAAGACAGAGCGCCTTATCATCACCGGTCCGGATGGTCAGGACTCTATTGTCAAAGCAATCAACATCGCAAATGGCGTATCTGAGGCAGAAGTGAATGGTCAGAAGATCCAGGCCGCTTCTATAGATGTCGTTGACCTGTCTGCATTCCAGGCTAAGATTGCTCAGTTTGATATGAGTCAAAATGCCATCTATAGTGGCAAGCTGGCTATTAATGATCCAACAAGCGGTGTTTATATTTCCACCACCGGTCTTGGACTTGGCGACGGAGCTCTTACAAGTAAGAAAGAATCGCCAATTCAGATGTATGCTGATGGTGTATTTAAACTTAAAGGCAAAAATTCATCGTTGGAATTTAATCCAGTGACGGATATGTTGGACATCAATGTCAGCAATTTCCGGATTGGTTCAAAAGAAGCAGCCACAGTAGATAACACAATCAAATCAACACTCGAACAATTCTATTTATCCACATCCCCAACATCCTTAGTTGGTGGTTCATGGAGTAATAACCAGCCCGCATGGACAGAAGGCAAGTATATTTGGAGACGAAATTTCGTAACCTACGGAGATGATCGTACTGAATTCACGCCTTCTGAAAACGGAGTATGTATAACAGGTAATACCGGGGCTCAGGGTGCTCAGGGCGCTCGTGGTCCACAAGGTGCCGCCGGACCCAAAGGTGAAACTGGTGCTCAGGGACCGCAAGGTGACAAAGGAGCTACCGGACCACAGGGACCGACTGGACCACAGGGACCAACTGGACCTAAAGGAGAAACTGGGAGTATTGGTATAAGTGTAAGCAAATTTACGAGGTATTATATTCTTCAGTCTTCAGCGACAGCACCGTCCAAACCAAGTGATGGTAGCGCCATTGGATCTAATTGGAGTAAAACAGAACCATCATATACCTCTGGATCTACTAGTACATTATATTTCGTCGATCAGACTGTGATGTCAAACGGAACTATTAAATATTCCGACGTTTCAAAATCATCCAGCTATGAAGCTGCTAAAGAAGCTTGGAATAAGGCTAATAGTGCTAATAGTAAAATTGATAGCATAATGGTTGGCGGAAGGAATTTAGCCGAGGCAACTAATCAAGGGATTAAAAATTGGCAATGGAGTATGAAAACCGGCGGATACTCGAGACATGAAATTGTTGATAATAATGTTAGAACTTGCAAGATGGTAAGGGATTCGGTCGCTCAAAGCGGTTGGTCCGTAATAGAGTATACGGATATAGGTCGTAGCAAATGGAAACCTAACACTACTTACACTTTGTCCGTAGAAGTTAAATCCAATGTTGTCACCTATTTCTATCCCCAGTTTAGAGAGACTGACGGATCTGACCAGATTATTGCATCGGTGAATAGCATTAATGCAACAACAGTTATTAATAAATGGGCAAAGTTGATTTGGGTTGTTAAGTCGGTTGAGAATTTACCAACTGCAACTGATCAAAATACATATTTTACTTCCATGAACAGTGCTCCAGGAGTTTGGTATCAATTTAAAAATCTTAAACTTGAAGAAGGCAACATCGCAACAGACTGGACGCCAGCTCCTGAAGACTCCCTTGCATCAGTAGACGTGGAATATTATCTCTCTACATCACAAACATCCCTATCGGGCGGCTCCTGGTCCACCACAGCTCCGACATGGGTGAACGGTAAGTACATGTGGTCCAGGACTGTAAAAACCGATGGCGCTGGTAACAAAACATATTCACCAAGTCAAAATGGAGTTTGTATAGCTGGAGCAAAAGGTGATACTGGACCACGTGGTCCACAAGGTGCTACAGGCGCAACGGGGCCACAAGGCCCAACTGGACCTAAAGGAGATAAAGGTGCAACTGGCGCTCAAGGTCCTACAGGAGCGTCTGGCAAAGGAATTAAATCCACAGCTATAACATATCAATTATGTGCATCACAGACCACTGCACCGACGGGAACGTGGCTTGGATCACCGCCTGCTATAGATATTTTCAAACCATTTTTATGGACAAGAACTGTTACCACCTACACGGATAACACAACATCAACAGCATATAGCGTAAGTAATACGTCAAACAATGTAAGGATACATTCCGTGCCCGGTAACGGTAACACTAACCTGTACGTTAAATTCGCCACGTTGACAATAGTATCAAACTATATCAACACTCCTATGACATTCAAACTTGTTAGTAGGGGATGGGAAACGTCAAACGTTCAGATAATGTTCAAATCAATCAACAACCCCGACCCTGGATTGGATTGGTTCAGAGCTGACGGTACAGTGCCATTATGGATAAAGAAATCGGGCACATCAAAATGGGATTTATACATGCAAAAATGCGAACCGTGGGGCAGCTGTATTATTTATAATTTCGTTATGTCGGATAGACATGCTGACGTTACATGGACTACCGATCAAGTAGCAGCAATTCCGAATGGAGCTGTAAAAGTAGCTTTATTATCGGCTGATGCAAACGCAATATCTCGTATCTCCGCGGCCGAGACTGAAATCTCAAATAACAAAAAGCAGATTGCTCTTAAAGCATCTCAAACGGAGGTCACTAATCTCAAAGGTGCACTTGGCGACTTGAGTGTGTATACCAATAAAAAGACTACGATGGTCCAAGATATTACGGGCTGGCAATATACCTGGGATACCGTTATAAGCACCGATGCGGCTGAGATTGCTAGTCATAAAGACTACATTACTTTCGATAAAGGTAATATTATCCTTGGTGACTCCGCCAGTGCATCCAAACTTAAACTTACAAAAGATTCCATCCAGTTTAAAGGCACCAGCGACACCGCCATAAAACCAGATTCCGACGCAACTGCCTGGATCACAGGAAAGGTATTCCATATCAACTCCGGAGAGATTGAGAGCAGCTTGAAGTTTGGAAAAGTTTTAATGAAACCTACTAAAAATGGAATTCAAATCGGAAATAAGGCTGAATTTGGCGAACGAGTACGAATAGGATATCCATTAAGCAGTAATATGCAATATACTTATTCAGATTGCCCGCTTGTGGTTGGAAGTAATACAAATACTATTGGGGATTATCCCTGGTTCGCAGTTGATGATGGCTATGCATTTGTTAGAAACGGAATAATAACGCCAGGGGATTTTATTATTAAATTCGGCGAATATACACTGGATCGTCCCAACGGCGGTAAGTTTAGCGGTACATTAAGACCATATTACCGCGCTGACGACGTAATAAATATGGAGTTTTATGTAAATGGATATGTTACATCAAATAAACAGGAAGTCATATTTCATATTCCATTATCCCGACCAATTATGTCCACCCCAGTTTCGATATCAAGCATAAATGGGCTCACGATTCGGCAAAATGGAAAGTATATATATAACTCGACTGCTTCAAAACCTATAAAACCGGCATCGTATACAGCTGCGGTTATAGGAGGGCGTAACGGATTAAACGTTAGAGCTAAAATGGGAATTGATAGTAATGGTTTTACTGACACTGATATTAAGAACATTGTGAATAATGATACTTGCGCTATCATGGCAAGTATAAAAATCACATTTTAGCTAAAGGAGAATCAAAATGGCATTAAAAAAGAAGATAATCCAGGAGGATGGTGTGATTACTGAATACCACCGCATCCTGTATGTATCAAACACTGTAAACAGTCATTGCTCTGTTGCTGTGATTTCCTTGGCTTCCGAAGAGATCAGGAATAAACAGCTCGCGGGAGAAATTCAGCAGCCTTATCAGAAAATTGTCACCTATGAAACTGAGAAATTTAGCGATCTGAGTATCAAGGAAGCATATGAATATCTCAAAACCCTTCTGGAGTTCGAAGGAGCGGAAGATGTTTTCGAAGATAAGGATAACAGTGTTTGATTGAAAGGATAGAAAGGATTTATTTATGAAGATCAGAGCCGAGCCGTGACAGGCTCTTTTATTTTACAGAAAATTGCGCCGGCGCAATAGCCGGAGAAAGCGTGAATAATTGAAAGAAATACTCACACAAACATATCTTATCGCATTGCCGATTTTGCTTGGTTATATCGTTTGGCTTCTGAAAAATCAGAAGAAAGATCGAGACGCAAACAGTAAGGGAACTATGCTCTTGCTTCGCGTCCAGATGATTGAGTATCACTCAAAGTATACGAAGATGGGAGATATTCCGTCATACGCATATCAGAATTTCTGCGAAATGTACGAAGCTTACCACAGACTTGGCGGAAATGGCATGGTAACAAAAATGAAACAGGAAATTGAAGAACTGCATATCAAAAGAAAGGGAGAATGACTATGAATATTAACACTATCACACAGTATGTAACTTACGCCCTGGCCCTGATCGGAATCCTGGCATTTATCGTTTCAGCAATCGTGCAGGTGATCAAAGATCTTCCAGGTCTGAAGAACATTCAGACCAGTATTGTTGCCCTTGTAGCATCCCTGATTCTGTGCCCGGTAGCATTACTGATTCTGTGCACATATTATAAAGCTGCAATAACCTGGTATTACATTGTAGCATCTGTGATTGCAGCATTTATCGTGTATCTGGTTGCAACCGGAGGCTGGGAGAAAGTCAAGGAGATCTGGGAAAGAACAAAATATAAAAATTCAGAGGGTGAGTGATCACCCTCACAGGAGGAAAATATGATAAAGATCATGGGAACCCCACAGGCCAGCGTTGAACAGATGAAGGTTTACATCAAAAAAGTAAATCCACAGGTGTCCGATTCGGTCACAAAGATGATTCCTCTGTATATCACGGAAGGCACGGAAGAGGGCGTGCGTGGTGACATTGCTTTTGCCCAGTCCTGTTTGGAAACAGGAAACTTCACGTTTTCGGGATCAGCAGTAACACTTGATCAGAATAATTTCTGCGGATTAGGTGTGAACGTCACAGGAAAGAAAGGCTGCAGCTTTAAAACTGCGAAAGAAGGAATCAGGGCGCAGATCCAGCATCTGCAGGCTTACGCTTGTACAGACGGACTGAAACAGAAATGTATTGACCCGCGATATACATACGTATCAAGAGGCTGCGCTGAGTATGTTGAGCATCTCGGCATCCAGGAAAATCCCAAAGGACAGGGCTGGGCATCCGGAAAGAACTACGGACAGAAAATCATCAACATCCTGAACGGTATATTATCTATCAAGACATCAAAAACAGAAAAGGAGAGTAATACCATGAATATCAACACAAGCCTTATCAGTAACAACAATAGCTATGCAGGTCAGAAACCGGCATATATCGTAATTCACAACACGGATAACTATGCCAAGGGTGCAAATGCGAAAGCGCATGCAAAAGCACAGCATGATGGCAACTTTAAGGGATATTCTGCACATGTATATGTGGACGACACAGAAGCGTATCAGGCGCTTCCATACAACCGTGGAGCATGGCACGTGGGCGTCAACTACGGCGGTCGGCTGTTCGGTACTGTCAACAACAGAAATTCAGTAGGAATCGAGATGTGCGTTCAGGCGGGCTATAACTACGAGAAAGCTTTCCAGAATACAGTCCAGGTGTGCAAACAGCTTATGAAACAGCTGGGAATCCCGGCAGACAGAGTTGTGCAGCATTATGATGTATGTGCAAAGAACTGCCCGTCAGCAATCCGTGCAAAAGGTGACTGGAACCGGTTCAAGCAGCTGATCGGAGCTAAGACCGACACACCGACGGTAGATAAGTATTATCGCACAAGAAAGTCCTGGGCTGACAGCAAGAGCCAGATCGGAGCATACAAGAGCCTTGAGAATGCAAAGAAAGAGTGGAAACAGGGATACACCATCTATGACTGGAACGGAAAAGCAGTGTATCCGGTACAGACTTCAAAAAAGGCAGTAGTTCTGACGGGAAAGTTTGAGACCCAGCTTCCAATCATCCGGAAAGGGAATTCCGGCGTTGCAGTTTCTGTGCTGCAGTCTGTACTTGGTGTTACTGTGGATGGCCGTTTCGGAGACGATACAGAAACATCCCTGAAAGTTTTCCAGAAAAACACAGGCGTAAAGGTAAGTGGAACCTGTGGTATTGATTCCTGGAAAAAGGTGATCGAACATGTGAAGGCAAAGACAAAATAACTTCCTATTATAAAAAAGTCCGGCAGGTACCCACTGCCGGACGGATATTGTATCATCATTTATGTGCCAATGTTCTGGCAATCATGTCGTTTACTCTGAACAGAGTTTATACAGAGTGGTACCGGAATAAGGGTTATGATTTCACCATTACATCCTCCACAGCATACGACCACAAATGGATCCATGGCAGGAATATTTTTGAGAGTATAGACCGGATCGTGGATGAACTTTTTGAAAACTACCTTTCCAGACCGGATGTACGTCAGCCGATCCTGACCCAGTACTGTGACGGACACCAGGTGCAGTGCAGGAACCGGGGATGGATGACCCAGTGGGGAAGCAAAGCTCTGGGAGATCAGGGATATTCCGCCATTGAGATCCTGCGGAGCTTCTATGGAAACGATATGTATATCAATGTGGCGGAAGCAGTTTCCGGGATTCCCGCATCCTGGCCGGGATATGACCTGACTATCGGTGTTACCGGTGAAAAGGTGCAGCAGATCCAGGAACAGCTTAATGCCATAGCAAAAGCCTATCCTGCCATCCCGTCAGTGATCGTGGATGGTATTTATGGTCCGGCTACTGCTGCATCTGTAAAAAAATTCCAGAATATATTCGGACTTCCCGCATCTGGAGTGGTGGATTATCCAACCTGGTATAAGATACAGGACATTTATGTAGCAGTGACCAGGATAGCGGAGCTGCAGTAAATATAAAAATAATAAAAATGTTCCTGGCCATTTTCGGAGTGATCTGATCGGGGTTGAGGTGTAATGCGTGAACATGATTTCAGAAAAAATATTTGACGTTTCAGAATAAACCAAGTATAATGGCTGTTTGTATCTTTGAACGTAAATTGTAAAGAGATTGCGTTTATGAGCATGTGAAAAAAGCGAAATGAGAATGTCTGCTTTACAAAAGGAGTGATGAAAATGACATTTTATCAGGAACTGCAGTTAAGCTCAACCGGATCAAAACAGCTGATCAGAAATACCACAGACAAAAAGGAGAAAAGAAGGCATATTCTGATCTATAATTTTAAAGTGTATCTTGTCATGGCATTTTGTGTGGCGGTTGTGACATTGTACAGTAAGATAACCGGTAATGACAACAGTGTTGTAGGAGTAACCGTACTGCTGGCAGTGCTGGTTTTAAGGCAGGCGGATTTCGGGATCCGGACGTCCCACGGATTGTTGTCCATTGCCGGGATTTTCTGTATTCTGATCGCAGGACCGAGATTATCCAATATGGTTTCACCGGTACCGGCATTTTTTGTTAATGCGATAAGCATCCTGTTACTGATGATCCTGGGATGCCATAATGTAATTATGTATAACCATTCCACATTTGTTCTCGGATATCTGCTTCTGATGGGATATGACGTAACCGGAAAGGCGTATCTGCTTCGTGTAGAGGGGCTTTTGGCCGGAATGGTTCTCTGCATGGTAGTTTTTTATAAGAATCAGAAAAACCGCCCGTATCGCAGGACGTTTCTGGACCTGTTCCGGGAATTTGACCTGCATTCTGCAAGAGGCAGGTGGTATTTAAGACTGACGCTGATCGTTTCCAGCGCTATGCTGATCATGTCTCTTCTGGGACTCCCAAGAGCAATGTGGGCCGGAATTGCCTGTATGTCCGTGTGTCTGCCGTTTACCGCGGATTGCAGGGGAAGAGCCGGAAAAAGAGCTATGTTCAACATCGTTGGCTGTATTCTGTTTGCAGTGCTTTATCTGATACTTCCGGAATCTATGTATCCCTATATTGGAATGATCGGAGGAATCGGTGTGGGATATTCCGCAGGTTATGCGTGGCAGACTGCATTTAATACATTTGGAGCACTGTCCATTGCATCAGGACTGTTTGGAATGCCGGCAGCAGTGCTGCTCCGTATTGGAGCCAATGTATTTAGTTCAATTTATACTATGCTCGCAAATAAGCTTGGGGATAAGCTTGTGCAGCATATGTGGGTACGAAAGAGTGCAGAAATCTGAGATATTGCCCTGAAAAAAGTTTTGCCGTATAATGGGTAATAGCATAACAGCCTGGATATTACCGGGCCGACAGAGGAGAAGATCATGTACGAAGAAACAACAGAAAAATTGCTGGAATTTATCAGTAAAAGTCCTACAGCCTTTCAGGCGGCAGAGGAAACAAGAAGACGTTTTTTGGAGGAAGGCTTTACAGAATTGAAGGAAGAGGAGCGCTGGGAGCTGGAAAAGGGCGGAAAATATTTTGTCATGAGAAATCATTCCGCGATCATCGGATTTTCCATTCCTGTCAATGACTGCAGGAGATATCATATCATTGCAAGTCACAGTGACTCCCCGTCTTTTAAAATAAAAGAAAATCCGGAGATGTCTGTAAACGGAGCTTATGTGAAGCTGAATGTGGAGCGGTATGGAGGAATGATCCTTTCTACCTGGTTTGACCGTCCCCTTTCTGTGGCAGGACGCATGATCGTCCACAAAAACGGAAAAATTCTGGAAAAGCTTGTAGATATTGACAGAGATCTGGTCATGATCCCGAGCCTTGCGATCCATATGAACCGGGATATTAACGGAGGCTATCATTATAATGTCCAGAAGGATATGCTTCCATTGTACAGTGGCAGTGGCGAAAAAGGAAACTTCATGCGGATGCTGGCAGAAGAGGCAGAGATCCGTCCGGAGGATATCCTGGGCCATGATCTGTTTCTCTATAACCGGATGCCCGGAACGATCTGGGGATCCAGGAATGAATTTGTTTCCAGTCCAAGATTAGATGATCTGCAGTGTGCTTTCGCTTCAATGGAAGGCTTTCTCCAGGCAGATAAGAAGAAGGTCATTGCAGTCCACTGTGTACTGGATAATGAAGAAGTGGGAAGCACTACCAGGCAGGGAGCTGCATCCACATTTCTTAAAGATGTACTGTTTCGTATCAATCTGGCCCTTGGCGGAGATCAGGAAAGTTATCTGATGGCCCTTGCAGAGAGCTTTATGATCTCTGCGGACAATGCACATGCATTACATCCGAATTATACAGACAAGGCAGATCCTGTAAACCGTCCGGCGATGAATGGTGGAATTGTGATCAAATATAATGCCAATCAGAAATATTGTACCGATGGGATTTCCACAGCAATCTTCAAGGAACTCTGCAGAGAAGCAGATGTGCCATATCAGACATTTGTGAACCGTTCTGATATTGCCGGTGGTTCCACTCTGGGAAATATTTCCAATACCCAGGCAGCCATAAATACGGTCGATATCGGTCTGCCGCAGCTGGCGATGCATTCCGCTTATGAAACAGCCGGAGTGAAAGATACGGAAAGCCTGATCCGTGCGGCAAAGGTATTTTACAGGTGATATCGGAGGACAGGAAAATGAGCAGAAAAGCAGTATTTTTTGATGCGGACGGAACAGTCTGTGATATGAAAAAAGGAGTGTCGGACAGTGCCATAGAAGCCATCCGTGCGCTGGTAGATAACGGACATGAAGCGTGGCTCTGCACAGGAAGAAGTCGTGCGTTTGTATCCTGGTATCTGGAGCAGATCCCTTTTACGGGAATGATCAGTGCCTGCGGATCCACCATTGAGAAGGACGGGAAGAGACTTTTTAATAAAGAGATGACGCCGGAGGTTGCAAAGCTTTCTGTGGAGGTTCTCAGAAAATACGGACTGATCCCGGTAATGGAAGGCGCGGATTTTATGTATTATGACAAAGAGGAGTATACCGATGAAGTGAACTGGTATGCCAGTCTGATCACAGAATCCCTGGGCGATAAATGGAGGCCTATCCGTGGAAATGAGGATTGTATGCGGATCAATAAGATCAGTGCAAAAATGACGGAGGGATGTGATGCGGAGGCAGCGTTATCCATTTTATCAGAATACTATGATATCATCCGCCATGAAGGCAGCAGTTCGTTTGTGGGAAATACCATTGAACTGGTGCCAAAGGGCTTTAACAAGGCTGTTGGGATCGCAGCTGTGATCCGCCTGTTTGATATTCCGTGGGAGAATACCGTTGTTTTTGGAGACAGCAACAATGATCTTGCCATGTTTGAATACGCTGCAACAAAGGTTGCCATGGGAAATGCTTCTCCGAAGATTAAAGAACTGGCAGATTATGTTACGTCTGACATGTTCCACTACGGCATTCGGGATGGCTTGAAATATCTGAAGCTGATCTGAGAGAATGCTTCGTTTGTTTTGTAGGCTATGAGATTGTAAGAACAGAAACATCCACATCAGAAATGATAGCTTTATGTGAATATGCTTTTATAATAAAATGCTGTAAGAACCAGAAATCATAGTTCTTACAGCATTTTATGTTACAGATTTTTCCGGGTAGATAATATGCAGAAGCTGCAATATCAGATCAGTCCCAGACCTTTGCAGATAAACAGCCAGAGTGTCAGGGTAAAGGCACTGAATAATGTGGTAAGAAGCACGACTCCCGAAGAAAAAGAGCCCTCATGTCCCATGTTTTTTGCCATGACAAAGCAGGTAACGGTGCTGGCAGACCCCAGCATGATAATGATGGAAACCAGCTTGTCCTTTGTAAAACCGCAACGGATGGCAAGAGGAAGAAAAAGTGCTTCATAACCGACAAGTTTCATAAATGTACAGGCAACAGATGCTTTCAGCCGGGAAAAGGCTTTTCCGAAGTGCAGAGATCCGCCCATAGCCATGAGGCCAAGAGGCGTGGCGGTTTTTGCAAGATTGCCTGCCGTAGAGTCCAGGATCTTCGGAAATGGAAGACGAAGAAAGGACCAGAGTGTACCGGCTGCAATGCCGAGAATGATGGGATTGGTGACAATTCCCTTTAAAGTGCGCTTCAGAACGGTACCATCTATTTTTCCCTGACCTGGTTTAAAGACAGAGAGAACTACAACAGCCATTACATTGTAAAGAGGGACGCTGGCAATGATCATCAGTGGTGCCATACCTGCATTTCCGTAAAGGTTCTGGATAATGGCGATACCAAGGATCGCTGCGCTGCTGCGGTAGGATGCCTGGATAAACTCGCCCCGGATATCGGAAGGGTGGAGAAAACGGGACAGGAGCACGGAGATCATAATACTGAGCGATGTGATCGCAAAACAGAAAAGAATCATCTTGGGATCCCAGGCCTCATAGATATCGATTTTAGCGATGTCCTGAAACAGAAGCACAGGCAGGGGGATGACAAACACAAATTTGTTCATACGATTGACAAATGTTTCGTCAAACAGTCCGATCCTCCGGAAAAAATATCCCAGGAGCAGCGTAAGAAAGATGGGCACGGTAACATTCAGACAGAAAATAAGATTGTCCATAAAAGAAAGCCTCCCTGTGGTAAAATTTCTCTGTTTATTATATCTAAACTACGAAAATTGTCAAACGAGGTATACGGGACTGGAGATTTCTGGTATGATAAAAAGTGTTGCGAAGAAAGCAGCACAGGGGTTGAGAAGGAGAAAGGAAAGAAAATGAGATACGGAAAAATACGGATCGAAGATGGCTTTTTTGTGTTTACCAGACATATGATGCTCAACAGTCTTCCGTGTAAAGATATTCTCTGGGCGTACATGCGCCGTGAGGGAACCGATAAAACCGGTGAAAAGCAGCTGATCATCAATTATCTGGTGATCATAACCAGACGTCAGAAGCGTTATAAATTTGATATGACAGAGCAGGAGGTACAGGATTGCCTTCAGCTTCTTAAAGTACTGAATCCGGATCTTGCGGTTGGTTTTCCAAAAGGAAGCAGGCTTCCGCTTCAGAATCTTCCGAATACAAGAGATCTGGGTGCATTGATGACAGTAGACGGTTCGCATATTCTTCCCAGAAAGCTTTTGCGCAGCGGAGAAATCTATCATGCTTCTGCTGCAGACAACCGGATCCTTTCAGAAGAATATAATGTAAAAACAGTGATTGATTTCCGGTCAGCTGCAGAAGTAAAGAAAAAACCGGATGATATCATGGCAGGAGTGGAGTATTATCACATTCCAATCCGGGATGAGGACAGCAGCGGAAACAGCTTTTTTGAACATGTGATGTCCTGCTATGGTGATGTAGACCGGTATATGCAGGACTGGTACCGGAATTTCGTTACGGATGAGTATTCTCTGAAGCAGTATGCACGTTTTCTAGATGTCCTGCTTCATGTAAAGAATGGAGCTGTTGTTTTTCACAGTGCCACAGGAGAAGACCGGACAGGAGTCGGAACAGCACTTTTGCTCTTTGCTTTGGGTGTACCTAAGGAAACGATACGAAGGGATTATATGCGGTCGAATTCATGTCTGGAAGATGAACTGAAATATATGTGCAGGCTTTACCGGGCAGACCGGCCGGAAAACAGCCGGAAGCTTGCAGATCTGAAAGCCTTCTATCAGGTGAAGGAGTCTTATATCAATACAGTTTTTGATGTCATCGAAAAAGAAAACGGAGGAATTGAAAGATTCCTTCGGAAAAAACTCTATCTGACACCAAAGGCATCCGAGGAGCTTAAGAAAAAATATCTGATCTGAGGATAAAAACATTTCTTATCATCCTGAAGGAATTTTGCAGGAAATTTTGATTGACAAAATTTTCGAAGTTGTTATAATGGTAAGAAAGCAAGGGTTTATTAGATTAAAGCGTTAACTGACGAAGTCGGTTTTCTATACATAAAAGTGTTGAAAGCAGGTGTATTATGGAAAAGAGAATACTATCCATCCTTGTGGATAATACCTCCGGAGTCCTTAGCCGTGTGGCTGGTCTTTTCAGCCGCCGTGGATATAATATTGACAGCATTACCGCAGGAGTGACTGCAGATCAGAGATATTCCCGTATGACAGTTGTCTGTGAGGGAGATGATCAGATGCTCCAGCAGATCACCAAACAGCTGGCGAAGCAGGAAGATGTACGGGATGTTAAGGTCCTTGAACAGGACGACAGCGTTGCCCGTGAGCTGATGCTCGTCAAGGTTGCTGTGAAGCCGGAACAGAGACAGGGAGCTCTTTCTGTTGCAGATATCTTCCGTGCCAAGGTGGTGGATGTAAGTAAAGATTCTCTTATTATGGAGATGACCGGAAGCCAGAACAAGCTGAATGCGTTTGTGGAGCTGATGGCTGACTATGAGATCCTTGAGCTTGCAAGAACAGGAATCACAGGTCTGTCACGAGGCAGTGACGATGTCCGTTACCTGTAAAATTTTTACATATGTTTGCTAGGAGAGCAGCTACTCTCTTAACGATAAATAATTTTTATGAAGAAGATGTTGTAAACATCAGAGGAGGAAAGTAAAATGGCAAATAAGATTTTTTACCAGGAAGACTGTAATCTTGGATTATTAGATGGTAAGACAATTGCGATTATTGGATACGGAAGCCAGGGACATGCACATGCACTGAACCTTAAAGAGTCCGGATGTAATGTAATCATCGGTCTTTACAAAGGAAGCAAATCCTGGAAAAAAGCTGAGGAGCAGGGCTTCGAGGTATATACATCTGCTGAAGCAGCTAAGAAAGCAGATATCATCATGATCCTGATCAACGATGAGAAACAGGCTGCACTTTACAAGAACGATATCGAGCCGAACCTTGAGGAAGGCAACATGCTTATGTTCGCTCATGGCTTCAACATTCATTTCGGATGCATCAAACCACCAGCATATGTTGATGTTACAATGATCGCGCCGAAAGGACCTGGACACACAGTAAGAAGCGAGTATCAGGCTGGTAAAGGTGTTCCTTGTCTGATCGCTGTAGAGCAGGATGCTACAGGTAAAGCTCAGGATATCGCACTTGCATATGCACTTGGAATCGGCGGAGCAAGAGCTGGTGTTCTTGAGACAACATTCCGTACAGAGACAGAGACAGACCTCTTCGGTGAGCAGGCTGTACTTTGCGGTGGTGTTTGCGCACTTATGCAGGCTGGTTTCGAGACACTTGTTGAAGCTGGTTATGACCCAAGAAACGCATACTTCGAGTGTATCCATGAGATGAAACTGATCGTTGACCTGATCTATCAGTCAGGATTCGCCGGAATGAGATATTCTATCTCCAATACAGCTGAGTATGGCGATTATATCACAGGACCGAAGATCATCACAGAGGATACAAAGAAAGCAATGAAGAAAGTTCTTTCCGATATCCAGGATGGTACATTCGCAAAAGAGTTCTTACTCGACATGTCCGATGCAGGTGCACAGGTACACTTCAAGGCTATGAGAAAATTAGCTTCTGAGCATCAGTCTGAGAAAGTCGGCGAGGAGATCCGTAAACTCTACAGCTGGAACGGCGAGGATAAGCTTATTAATAACTAAGCAAAATTTATTGCAGGTGCAATAAATTTTGCGCTACTCGAACGAAGCGCAGCGAAGTTTGAGTCAAAAAAGTCACACACGTAATACAGTGGCAGGAAACTTTTTTGAAATTTAAAATTCCCATCTGGTCGCAATGATCAGATGGGAATTTTTTTACATTCCTTTATTTATCCGGATGCTCTGTTTCATCATCAAAAAATGGCGCGATCAAAGCCGAATCAGCATCTTTCTGTCTGCATACAAACCCGATCTCACGCAGCGGAAAAGAAAATCCTACCGGTACTTCCACCAGAGTTCCTTCTTCCAGCTCTTTTTTTACAAAATCACGGATCACACATGCAATCCCAAGACCAATTTCCGCAAACTGGATCAGAAGATCCATAGTTGTTACTTCCAGAATATGGCTTAATTCCACATGATGTTCTTTCAGCTGAGTGTTCACGGTCTGACGTGTAATATTGTCCTCATCCAGCATCATGAAAGTTGCTGCCTGGATCAGAGGTTCATCCGGATAGAGCTTTTTCTGATTTTCCAGATACTGCTGTGTACAGACAAAGGTATCCTGGATTTTCAAAAGAGGCTGAAAATAATATCCCCGAAGCTTCTGCGGCCGTCCGATGAGTCCCAGATCGATTTTTTCCTCATCCAGAAGCTGCAGCGTCTGATAAGTAGACTGGCAGGAAATTGTGATACGTACATGAGGAAAACGTGCAATATAGTTTTCCAGGTGGGAGAGCAGTACATATCTGGTAAGAGTAGAACTGGCGCCCAGACGCAGCTTTGGAATGTCCCGGGAACGGTTATGGCGAATGGAATTTTCTCCTTCATCCAGAAGTGAAAGAGCTTCTTTTACTTTTTCAAAAAGAAGCTCACCGTCCGGGGTCAGAGTGACACCCCGGGAACTGCGTTTAAAAAGAATGGTATCCAGATTCTGCTCCAGCTTCTGGATCGCCTTGCTGATAGCAGGCTGACTGATATAAAGGTCCCGGGAACTGTGGGAGATACTGCCGGTACGTGCTACCGTATAAAAAATATGATAAAGAGACAGATTATCCTGCATGCAAAACCTTCCTTTCGAAAAATAGTAAGGTAATAAAAAAATCCGAAGTCATCAGACCTCGGAAATCCTTGAATTTGTTAGAAATATCGGGGCAACAGGATTTGAACCTGCGACCTCACGGCCCCCAGCCGTGCGCGCTACCAAGCTACGCCATACCCCGCAACGCATATAACTATAACATAAACGAATTGTAAATGCAACCATTTTTTGAGGAGAAAGATGGTTGTATGGATGATAATAAAGAGTGTGATCCCTTGATACTTTCATAGGCTTCACACTCTTTACATGATATGATCAGGCTGTCTGTATTGTGTTACCTGGGTCAGGTAAAATACCTCTTCCCTGAAGTACAACGACAAGAGTTTCTGTTGTGTCCTGTAAATTCTTGATATCTTTTCGGATATCCCGTTCTGCAAGCTTAACATCCAGTGAAAGGTCGTCCAGGCGTTTTCTGTTGGTATCACATTTCAGATCGATCATTTCAAGTCTGTTTTCTACCCGGTTGAAGCGGGCATCTATTTCATCAAAACGAACATCCATAGCATCAAGACGAGCGTCGATACCGTCAAAACGAACATCCATAGCATCGAGACGAGCGTCAATACCGTCGAGACGAGTATCCACTGCATCCAGTCTGGCGTCGATACCATCTAATCGGTTATTTATATTGCCCAGCTGGACATTGATCGGATTTATCATACCGGCTAATAATTCCAAATCTTTCTGATCTAGCATATGCGCATCCTCCTATAAAAATTGTACCGCATATTTCTCTGTGCGGATATTGTATCATGTTTCGAGTGTGAAGTCTATGAAATTATCAAAGAACAAAATGGACGGGAACAATAAGTTCTTAACTAGTATAATATATATAATAAGAAAAAACAAGACATATTTTTATATCTTTAATAATAATAGAAAATGCAGGCGAACTACCTGAAGAATAAAAAAAGGAGGCCGGGAGTTGTGCGGACTCCCGGCAAAAAAGTATGAAAAAGAAAAAGATTGTTTAGCATTTGCTATCTACAGTTAATAATATAGTAAAAAAATGTGTGCATTGTGTGAAAGGAAAATGAAGAGAATGTGAAAACTGCCGCTTAATGTTAGATTAAGCGACAGGACCTGAAAAAACCTGTATATAAGGAAATTCGCCATTTTTCTGACCACAAAAGCTGACCACTTATGACCATGAATCTTATAACAAGAAGCCTAATATTTCCCGCAAAATACAGGTCCCTGGGACTATACATCTGACCACTTATCATGACCACTTTTATATATTGATATGTATTTTTCTTTCTCTGATATATAAAAAGCTGCATAAAACGGCACAAAAAACGACATAATTGGACAGCTATGGCAGTTTCAGATCGCTTGACAAGCATTAAAGCGGATGTTATCATTACATATGGTTCAAAATCTTGGATCAAACAACAGAATAATCCGAAAAAATTACTGTCGCTTAATCTAACATTAAGCGACAAGATAATAATATTGGATAAGTTATATAAATAAACGGAAGGAAGAGAACATGCCGTCCAATACAGGCTACAGCATAACAACCAGAAGACTCCGACTTTGCTGCGGACATCCGGAATGGCTCAGGAAAACCCAGGATTTCTATAATGAAATTGAAAGCTTTTATTATGATCTTCTGCTGGCCCATGAGGAACTGGGAGAACTAGGGAGTCAGAAAACGCTTCGGGCCCTGGAAGTCCTGACCATTATGGGAAGAGACAAGCAGGTTCCACAGAATCCCCTTCCCTGGGGAAAAGTCCCATTGTATTTCAGGCGGGCTGCGATAAACAGTGCCATAGCCGCAGCAAAGAGTCACATATCCAGGCAAAAGTCCATTCCGGGGAGGAAAGCAGAAAAGCTTCATTCAGCAGTTACCTATTATAAAGGAATGTACAGAGATTTTTCCCATAAGGAAATCACACTGAAGGTATGGACAGGAGAACAATGGAAATGGATGAGATGCAGACTGTATGGCAGAGAATTTCCCGCAGAAGCAGAGCTGATGTCACCCTCAGTAACCTTTGAGAAGAAATATCTCATGCTGCATGTTCCCGTGAAGGAATTTACAGCAGACACTGCAACAGTAAAGCAGCGTATCCAGGAAGGGCGGAAGATCTGTGCCATCCAGTTTACAAACGGAGATGTTTTTGCTGTGGGGACAGTATGTGACGGCACAGGGAAGGAAACAGGTGTGAAATTCTGGGGCGGCGGAAAAGAATATACGCATCGCTGCGATCAGATCAGGAAGAAAATCGAGAAAGCCCGGAAATCTCTCGGCGGGGAAAAACAGCCCGGAGAAAACAGGAAATACTGGATGCATCTGAAGCATCTGTCGGAGCATTATGCCCATGAGATTAGTTCTCAGATCATAGGCTTCTGCCTGGAAAAGCAGGTTTCGCTGATCGTCCTTCCAAAATACAAAAAAGAATACACAGACTATGTGATGATCGGATCAGGAAACTGGAGCACTATGCATCTAAGCTCCGGGATCAGGAGCAATCTGCCCTATAAAGCATGGAAAAACGGCATTCTGGTCATTGAAACCTATGCAAAAGGGATATCCGAAACCTGCTCTGTCTGCGGTGCGCCAGTTAAGACAGCAAACCGCAAAACAGATGAATATACCTGTGAGAACGGGCACAGAGGAAGCCGAAGCCTGAACAGTGCCAGAAACCTGAGCCATAAATGTATTCTTCAGTTTGGAAAACAAGTGGTATGACCACTGTTTTATAGAGCGAGAGCGCAACTCAGCTTCTGCTACAGGCAGATGCTGACAGGTTGAATACCGCCTGTCGTGTCTCCCTTATCATAAGGAAGAGTCGGCCAAGAATTTCCGCCAGAAGCTTCGGCACAGCCGAGACAGCGGATAAGAGTATTCGAAGTTATGTAAAAAAGAGAAAGTATGAAAAGCAAAGGATAAGGAAAGCAATGAACACAGAATACAGGAAACTGAAAAATCTTTTTCTGCGGCAAAGCTGCCAGGATGCATGGGAAGACTATGCACGAAGCATCCGCAAAGTAAATTTTCCCAGATGGGACTATGTGATCCTGACCTCATCAAATGAAGAACAGGCCAGATCCTTCCGCAGCCAGATCGCAGACAGATTGGAACAGGGCGTACTGCCGGGATGGACAAAATATTTCGTGCTCCCGGATCCGGAAGGCAAGAGAGTAGGCTCCGGCGGAGCAACTCTGAATGTACTCCGATTTCTTTCGGAGGAAGAAGGACTCCGGGGAGATTTCCATAACAAAAGAATCCTTGTGATCCATTCCGGCGGAGACAGCAAAAGAGTCCCACAGTATTCTGTGTGCGGAAAGCTTTTTTCACCTGTACCAAGAGAACTTCCGGATGGAAGAGGTTCTACACTGTTTGATGAATTTCTCATCAGCATGGCAGGTGTTCCGGCCAGGTTCAAAGAAGGAATGCTGGTACTTTCCGGAGATGTGCTCCTCCTTTTTAATCCTTTACAGATAGATGCCCAGTTCCGCGGAGCTGCGGCGATCTCCATGAAATCTCCGGTAGAAGTGGGAGTCGATCATGGAGTGTTTTTGAATGATGGAAGCGACCATGTAAAAATGTTCCTTCACAAACAGCCGGCAGAAACACTTCGCAGGCTGGGAGCCGTGAATGGACAAGACTGCGTGGATCTTGACACAGGCGCCGTACTTTTGGACGCCGAAATACTGGAAACACTTTTTAGTCTGATCGCTGATGCATCAGGAAAAAAAGCAGATCCGGATAAATACGAAAGCTTTGTAAATGAAAAAGCAAGAGTCAGCTTTTACGGAGATTTTCTGTATCCGCTGGCGGCAGATTCCACCTTTGAACAATATCAGAAAGAAAAACCGGAAGGCGAATTCTGCACAGAGCTTTTTACCTGCAGAGAAAAAATATGGAAGGCATTAAGTCCTTTTCAGATGAAGCTGATCTGTCTTTCTCCTGCAGAATTTATCCACTTTGGGACAACGAGAGAGCTGCGTGCTCTGATGACAGAAGAAGTAACCGATTATGAGTTCCTTGACTGGAAAAAACACGTATTCACCAATGACTTGAATTGCCAGGGAGCTTTGCATACAGCACTGATCGGGCCGGAAGCAGACATCGAGGAAGGAACCTATATTGAAGACACCTGCCTTGAGGGAAGAACCTATGTCGGAAAGGGCGCTGTAGTATCCGGACTCTCCCTGAAGGATGTACATATACCGGCGAACACAGTATTTCACGGTGTGAAGCTGAAGGACGAGATCACAGAGCTTTGCGGCGGTCAGACAGGACGATGTGTGATCCGTACATATGGAGTCATGGATAATCCGAAGAAAACGCTGGAAGAACGAGGAAGCTTTCTGCGGGGAAACCTGGCAGATTTTCTTTCCGCCAATGGACTGGAGCCGGAAGATATCTGGACCGGCGAAACCCACGCACTCTGGAATGCAAAACTGTATCCGGTCTGCAAAACATTCCAGGAAGCAGCACAGGCAGGAAACCTTCTTGTAAAAATGAGCGAAGGACTTGCTGAACCCCGGCAGATCGAGAGCTGGAAAAAACAGCCGAGACTGAGTCTGGAAGAATCCTTCCGGTATGGAAATACAGAAAATATCCTTTCCTGGAAAAAAGATCTGGAAGCAAGGATCCTGGTGGCAGTATTTCTGGGAGAGTTGAAAAAAGGCGGACATTATATTCCTGCACTTAAGATCTTTGGTGAAAAAGAAATCCAGGAACGACATTACCATCTGCTGATGAAAGAAGCTGAAAAAGCAGATTTTTCACAGAAAATACGGATCCTGTATGCAGTATCACGTTCCATGAAATTTACTAAAAAATGCTTTGACGGAAAAACATACGATGTGCTGGAGCAAGAGTGTTTTTCTCAGATCCAGAAAGAGATCGCATCTCAGACGCAGCTGACAGGAAACTGCGGCTATACGATCGCAAAAGAACAGGTAAAGGTAAATTTGCCGGTACGTGTGAACTGGGGCGGTGGCTGGTCAGACACACCGCCATACTGCAACGAACACGGAGGAACTGTTCTTAACGCAGCAATCCTGCTGAGAGGCTGTGAACCCATCGAGGTAGAGATCCGGAAGATACCGGAATTACATATTGAGCTGGCAAGCACAGACACAGGTGCTTACGGAACAGCAGAAAGTGCAGAAGAGATCCAGGACTGCCATAATCCATACGATCCTTTTGCCCTGCACAAGGCAGCCATTATCGCCTGCGGGATCCTTCCGTTGGAGGAAAAGGCAGACCTGAAAAAGGTCCTGGAAAAAATGGGCGGCGGATTCTACCTTTCCACCTGCGTCAAAGGTGTTCCCAAAGGCTCCGGCCTTGGAACAAGCAGTATCCTTGCAGGAGCCTGCGTCAAAGCTTTTGCAGAGTTTCTTGGAGAGAGCTGGGATGACAGCCAGATCTATGATACAGTCCTCAACCTGGAGCAGATCATGAGCACAGGCGGCGGCTGGCAGGATCAGGTTGGCGGACTGACACCCGGAATCAAATTTATCACATCAAGACCCGGAATCCGCCAGCAGCTGAAGGTAGAAAAGGTAGAGATCTCGGAAAAAACGAAACAGGAGCTTCAGGAACGATTCGCTCTGATCTATACAGGCCAGCGGCGCCTTGCCCGAAACCTTCTCAGAGAAGTCGTAGGAAATTACATCGGCGGCCGAAAAGAATCTCTGGAGGCGCTGGATGAGATGCAGAAAGTAGCAGCACTCATGAAATTCGCCCTGGAAAAAGAAGACATCGACGAATTCGCAAGCCTTCTCAACCAGCACTGGGAAATCTCCAAAAAGCTGGATGCCGGCTCAACCAACACCTGCATAGACCAGATCTTCAGTGTATGTGAAGACATGATCGACGGAAAATTCATCTCCGGAGCCGGAGGCGGCGGTTTCCTGCAGGTAATACTGAAGAAAGGCGTCACACAGGAGATGCTGCATCAGAGGTTGAGAGAGGTGTTCCAGGATTCCGGGGTGGATGTCTGGAATGTGGAGTTTGTGTGAAGATAAGTTTTGAAAAACTTCATTTCTTAATAAGGAATGAAGTAAATTTGGAGGAATATAGCAGATGAAGAAAGAGAGCGCAGGTAAGAAAAATCTTCTGATTTATGCTCATTACTATATTCCAGATACTGCGTCAACGGGGCAGATCCTCCGTGAACTGGCGGAGGGTATGCTGGATAAATTTAACATCACAGTCATTTGTGTAGTGCCCAGTTATTTAGGGACGATTGAAGATAAATACAAAACAAAGAAATATTATGAAGAAGAAATCAACGGCGTAAAAGTGCTGCGGATCCGAGTGCCGGAATTTAGCAAGACCAATAAGAAGAGCCGTGTAAAAAACATCGTTTCTTATTTCTTTGGAGCAATGGGAGCTACCTTTAAGGTTGGAAAGATGGATTATGTGTTCTCAATTTCTCAGCCCCCTATTCTCGGCGGTCTTCTTGGCGTTTGGGGCAAATGGATGAAACACGCCAAGTACATTTATAATATTCAGGACTTCAATCCAGAGCAGGTGCTGGCCGTTGGCTATACCAAGAGCAAGTTCGTTACGGACGTTATGATGTGGTTTGACAAGTTCAGCTGCAAGAGAAGTGACTTGATCATCACAGTTGGGCGGGATCTGGTCGAGACGGTAGAAGGCAGATTCAAGGGCAAGAAAGTCCCGAAGACTGTCATGATCAATAACTGGATCGATGAAAATGAAATCTATCCGCTGGAAGCAGGCAACGAGAGAGTAGTTGCTTTTAAGAAGAAGTACGGCCTAGATAGCAAGTTTGTCATCATGTACTCCGGCAATATCGGTTTGTACTATGACCTTGAGAACCTGATCAAAGTGGTTGAGAAGTTTGGTGCTGATACCAAGACGGCAGATGGCCGAGAGGTTGTCTTTGCCTTTGTCGGTGCTGGTTCTGTGTTGAAAACACTGGAAGACTATGTGACCGAGCATCATATGGAGAATGTAGTTTTTATCCCATATCAGGACAAGGCAGACTTGATTTACAGTCTGAATGCTGGAGATGTCCACTGGTGTGTGAATGCGAAAGGCATTAAAGGCGTGAGCTGCCCGTCAAAATATTACGGGTTGGCTTCTGCTGCAAAGCCAGTAATTGGAGTGTTGGAATCTGGATCTGAGATTCGCTGCATTATTGAGGACACAAAGGGTGGCCTGTGTTGCGAGCCGGGCGAGTATGACCAGGTGGAAGAAAACATCAGCTGGTTTATTGAGAATGCTGGAAGTGAAAAGCTGAAGGCCATGGGAGCCAGAAGTCGGGAAAACCTTGAAAAAAATCTGACAAGAAACGTAAGTGTACAGAAGTATGCAGAAGAAATTCTGAAGCTGTAAAGGAGGCGAGAGGGAATGAATAGTAACTGGTTCAAGCTGGTTATGAAGATGACGAAAATTGAATATGGAAAGAACCTCTTGCTGAAAGGCGTACCAATCATCTTCAACAAAGGTGGTGCCAAGCTGAAGATCGGTGAGAACACCACGATTAAGAGCAGCTTCCTCAGTAATCTGGTTGGACTTTACAGCCGGACAATCATCGTTACCCGTGCACCTGGTGCAGAGATTGAAATTGGAGATAATGTGGGAATTTCAGGTGCTACGATTTACGCCCGCAAGAAGATCACGATTGGTGAGAATACCTGCATTGGTGGTAACTGCAAGATTCTGGATAATGACTTCCATCCTATTGAAACAGAAACCAGAAACAAACTGCTCCGGGATGAAAATGGTGGTGACAGTGATCTGGTGCCAAGCAGAGAAATCAAGATCGGTAAGAACTGTTTCATCGGGTGCAACAGTATAATCCTGAAAGGCACAGTGCTGGGGGATGGCTGCGTTGTCGGTGCCGGTGCTGTGGTATGCGGAAAATTCGAAGATAACTGTGTGATTGCTGGTAATCCGGCGAGAGTTATTAAGAGGTTGGAGGGCAATAGATGATGAAGAAAATATGTTTTATTGCTCAGTTTCCTCCTCCAATGCATGGCTTATCCAAGGCAGTTGAGACTCTTTATAATTCAAATTTGAATTTTGAGATTGATTCGCAAGGGGAGTTTGAATTTGAAAAGGTGGATATTACCAATAACAAGAACTTTATTAAGAATCTCCTGAAGATAAGCCGTAGCAAGGCTGATTTGTTTTATTTTACAATCAGCCAAACGAAAGGCGGAAATCTTCGGGACTTGGTCATTTTTAAGCTGTTGGAATTGCAACACAAGAAATGTTTGATTCATCTCCATGGCGGATATTATCGTCAGTTAGTCGATAACGATATGGCTGGCTGGCAACGCAAAGCAAATTATAAGGCTATCAAGAAACTATCTGGTGCGATTGTTCTATCAAACTCTCTGAAGAAGATTTTTGAGGGGATGATTGATGATGACAGGATTTTTGTCGTAGAAAACTGCGTTGATGATCAGTATTTGCTCACAGACCAAGAAATCGAAGAAAAGCTGAAAGCATTAGAAAATGAAAAAGTTCTTCATGTCCTTTGGTTGAGCAACTTTATTAGAAGTAAGGGATATTCATTCGTTCTTGAAATGGCAAAAGCCGAAAAAGAGCGTGTAGACGCTGGTGGAGAGAAAAGATTCCATTTTGATTTTGCAGGCAAGTTCTTTGAAGACAGTGAAAAAGATTACTTTGAAAGCTATATAAAGGAAAATGGGATGGAAGAGTACGTTACATATCATGGAATTGTGGGTGGCGAACAGAAGAAAGAACTTCTAAAAAAATGCTACATTTTTGCATTGCCGACTAGATATCCCAATGAAGGGCAACCTATTAGTATTCTTGAGGCAATGGGAAATGGAATGTTCATTATCACAACAGATCACGCTGGTATTCCGGATATCGTGAAGGATGGCGTGAATGGGATTGTGATATTTAATGAACAAAATAAGAAAATGATTTATAAAGAAATGCTTTATATTTCTGTCACTGATTTAAAGGCAATTTGTAATAATAATCGTATAATATGTCAATCACATTTTAGTGAAAAGAACTATTTGGGAAAAATGAAAGAAATATATAATAAATGGTGAAATATTATGAGTGAAAAAGCGGATATTGATTTTGTTATATTATGGGTAGATGATCAGGATCCAATATGGATAGAGGACAAAAATAAATATAAAGGTCAACAAGGAAATCATACTAATAATGAAGTGCGTTATAGAGATTGGCAAAATTTGAAATATTGGTTTAGAGCTGTTGAAAAATATGCACCTTGGGTTAGGAAAATACATTTTGTAACATGTGGTCAGAAACCTGAATGGCTTAATATAAATCATCCTAAATTGAACTTAGTCGACCATAAAGATTATATAGATGAAAAATATTTGCCCACATTTAGTTCACATGTAATTGAGCTTAACTTACATAGGATACCAGATCTGACTGAAAAATTTGTTTATTTTAATGATGATATGTTTTTGAACGATTATGTTAAACCGGAGGATTTTTTTTCCGAAACTACACCTAAAGATTGTGCAGTGCTAAATACTATAAAAATGGACAGAGAAGGAATTCCACATATTATTGTTAATAATTTATGTGTGCTTTCGGATTATTTTGATTTTAAACTTCAATTTAAAAAAAATTTAACTAAATGGATTAATCCAAGATATGGGAAATATATGCTAAGAACATTATTCTTATTACCATGGAAAGAATTTGCAGGATTTTATGAATTACATACACCATATTCTTATTTAAAGGAAACATTTAGAGAAGTTTGGGAAAAAGAAGAAAAATATTTGGAAGAGGTGTGTGAACATAAATTCAGAGATGACAAAGATGTAAATCAATGGTTGATGAGATACTGGCAACTTGCGAATGGAAACTTTGTACCGCGTTCTCCCGATTTTGGAAAAATGTATATTATAAATGATGATACGACCTTAATATTAAAAGATATAGAAATGAATAAGCATAAAACTATTTGTATTAACGATTCAAGTAAAATTTCGAATTTTGAAAAAACTAAATCAGAAGTGTTGAGAGCATTTGAAAAAAAATTCCCCCAAAAATCAAATTACGAATTATAAAAAGAGAGAGAATAACATGTGTAAAATAAGTATAGTGACAGTTTGTTATAATGCTGAAAGAAGTATAAAG
>NZ_JAMOYY010000015.1:0-82575 GCF_023669475.1 Blautia sp. MB18-30
CGTTCCGGATTTATATTATATATTTCGTATAATTTTCATTTTTTGATTTTTAGGCATGTGTATATATTAACCATTATTTTCGGTTTTGTCCCCATTTTTATCGGTATTTTTCAAAAAAATAAGCTGTAGCACATTAATGCGACAGCTTATGCAAGAATATTCAGTTTACTTCAGCAGTTCTTTTTCTTTCATATTCGTTGTCACCTGAAACTCTCCGTTGATCCGTTGGATCTCGTATACCAGGGGATTATTTCTGGCCCAGCCGGGATCTTTTTCTGCCTGCCGGTTCCAGCTGTACCAGGCGCGGACAAAGCCTTCGTGGATGGTAGATTCCGCTTCCTGGCGGGCCTGGACCGCATCCTGATAATCCACAAAAGTTCCGATATAAAATCGTTTCCCCTTGAATCCGATGGTAGCACGGTATTTTCCATTCCGCAGCTGATAGACGCCACGGAATCCGCTGGTATTATCACTGCGGTGCTTTCTTTTTTCCAGCATCTCCACACAGGTTCCATCTACCATATGCAGCTGCCCGGGAAGTTCCTTCCATATCTCCTGTCTCAGACAGCCACAGCTTCTGTAATTACCATGAAGAAGGCCATCCTCTGTCACATCCACTTCATTTCCGCAGTCACACCGACAATGCCAGAACACAGAGCCCTTTTTGCTCCTTTTATCTGTATGATAGAGAGCAGTCAGCCGCCCGAAACGCTGTCCGCTGATGTCGGTGATCCCGCGACCTCTGACATAATGGCCGCAACCGCAGCTGGTACATTTTCCGGCTTTCAGGCTGTGTGCAGTGGAAATATGCATATTCCCGCAGTCACAGCGACATTCCCACCTGGTCCTGCCGTTTTTACTTTCCAGTTTTTTTACTGCCACAAGTTTCCCGAAACGCCGGCCTGTAAGGTCTTCTGCCACCGGTCCTCTCTTGGCACTGTTTTCCGGAATACATCCACAGTCCTTTACAGTCCCACGCATCAGATGTCTGGTATTTACTTTTATCTCATTTCCACAATCACATCTGCACAGCCATACAACATACCTGTTTTCCCGCTCATCCAGTTTTTTCAGTACCGTCAGATGACCAAATCTCTGACCTTCCAGTTTAAGTCCGTTTGCCATCCTCTGTCCCTCACATTTCGTCAAAAAAAGCGATGCGGTAGAAATTTTTCCTGCCGCACCGCTGTCCGGATCCTGTTATTTATCCGTTTTCTTTTTTCTTCTGACAAATACTGCTGCCAGTAATACCACACATCCGGAAACGCAGATCACTGCGATCCATTTTGCAATGTTTGTGTTATCTCCTGTTTTTGGCATAGCTTTTACATGACTGGAACCAGTATTTCCTGCATAGGAAGAAGTTCCCGTATAGGAAGAAGTTCCGGAAGCAGGCGGATTGCTGTCAGGTTTTATCGGCGTGTTCGTTATGGTCGCTGCCGGAGTTCTGGTCGGCACTGCAGTCGGAGTTTTTTCCGGAAGTGGTGTCGGTGTATTTTCCGGTACAGGTGTCGGCGTATCCACAGGATCGTAGGAATTCACAAAGCCGATATCCTGTTTCTCGCTGTTCATCTGTGCATCGGTATGTGCAACCACAACTGCTTCCAGATCACCGGACTCTCCGTTCGTTACTGTTACTTTCACATAATAAACGGTATTGTCATAATGTCCGTTTTCCAGCTTTCCAGGCTGCTGGGAAACGCTGTAAGTGTATACGCCAGGAACAGCATATTCCACTGC
This sequence comes from Blautia sp. MB18-30, assembly GCF_023669475.1. NCBI lineage: Bacteria > Bacillati > Bacillota > Clostridia > Lachnospirales > Lachnospiraceae > Blautia > Blautia sp. MB18-30. Next base: position 1,741 of record NZ_JAMOYY010000015.1, read on the forward strand.
AGGAAATTCTGCTTTCCCCGCACCTGTGATCGTGATCGTATTTTCTTCCGGCATGGGTGCTTCGTCCTCACCCTGAAGAATGATCGTATAAGTTTCGTCCGGAGATGGCTTCTCACCTGACAATTCCACGCTGACAGGAATCTTTACTTCCGCAACTCCAGCTGCCATAGCTGAAATCGGAAAAACTGTCAGGCACAGAACCGCAAGCAGGAGCACTGCCGGAAATTTTCGTATATTCGTCTTCATCCCCTCCTTACGTCTCCGGCGAATAAGGTTTCATTACCGCCAGAAGAACTGTTCTTGCATCTGTAAATTCCGAAGAGCAGGTTGACATTGCCAGTATCTGGGAAAAATCTTCGGACTTTCCAATGTTATCCATTGTCTGCTGATGGACATGTTCCGCGTTTTTTCTGACAAAATCCACAAGTCCGCTGGTGTCCGCCTGCCATTTTCCCGTTGCAAAAATAGAATCCTCAGATGCGGAAACCTGCATACATGCAAAAATTTCCAGCTTGTAGGAACGGTCAGGCAGGATCAGCGTACCTGTGGTGTTTTTGTTGAAAAATTTCTTTTTTCTGTAAAGATCCAGATCTCCGAACATCTTATGCTCTGCCATGTGATGACCATACAGGAGAGAATATTTCCCCTGAAAATTTCTGTCACAGCCGGAATCCAGAAAGATGCTTCCTGACAAAGCAAAATCACCGTATACATCGGTATTGATGTAAGTCAAGTTATCTTCTCCCTGAAGGATCGGATAATCGATCTTTGTGTGGTCCAGTGTGATCCATCCACAGACATCCGGATTGATCTTTCGGAGCTCTTCAAAAGAAGCGCCTCCGTCTTTCTGTTCCGGGTCCGGTTTCAGTTTTAAGAGCTGGGACTGGATGTCGTCCACAGCGCCATAGACCTGTGCGTTATCCCAGAGCGCATACCCGGAATACGCCGCCGCCAGAATCAGAAACAATGCTACAATGGCAGTGACCAGAGAGTTGGCTGCTTTCAGAAAAAACTTAGATGCGTTCATACTGCCTCCTCTCTGCTGCCTGGATGATCATTAGTCTTCGTATTTACGTCTTCTGGTGATGAATGCTGCACCTGCGATTACGATCACACCTGCGAATACGAGGATGTATGGGAGGGTTGTGAGGTTGATGCCGGTGTCGATTTTACCACCTTTTTTGTTAGTAATTGTCACATTCTGAGCAGTTTTATCAACTGTTTTATTAGTATTTGTAAACGTATACTCTGGGGCCTCATAACCACCTTTATCATTAGTATAATCTGCCTCAGTTACTTCATATGTCACACCAAATGGTAAATTTGTGAAAGTAATTGTCTGGTCATGTTTCAGGTCGATTTCTGCTGTTGCTATATTATTTTTCCAATCACTTGCTTTGATAGTATTTGTTGTCTCTCCAACTTTATAAGAAATATCACTGGACATTGTCTTTCCTGTATTATTTTTTAAAGTTACTCTTACAGTGAAAAATTTATTTTTATCACCAAGATTACCAGTTACAACTTTTTTAACAGGTAAAGAATTTGCTGAATACTTATTAGTAAATGCCGGAGCATTGTTAGCAATTTTTTCATCTGCACCTTTTCTAAAAGTAACAGATTCTATTTTGACTCCTTCATTGACCTCATTATTTACAACTGTAACTTTCATATATACTGGAGTTGAATCATAAGTAACACCAGCTGTATTTGTATCTGCAATCTCAGAAATTTTATAGGTAAAAACTCCTACATTTTTATACTCTGGTAATTTCACAGAAACTGTTTTATCTTTATTGGCACTACCAGCATCTCCTACCTCATATGTAACCGTTCCGACAGTAGGTAAACCATAAGTTTCTATTGTTACACCATCTCCCGCATCAGTAACACTTTCACCTTCAATATTAAATGTAAAGGTTTCTTTTGGTGACCTTCCCTGGCCTTCAAGATTGTACTCTTTTGTAAATGTAACCGTGCCAGCATTTTCTGGTGTCTGTACTTTGTTGACTGTCTCTTCCGCAAATGCCGTACTTCCCATGGTAAACATGGTGGCTGCTGCGATCAAACATGCTAACAGTTTCTTTGTCTTTTTCATAAGAAAATCCTCCTAGAAATATAAATTTATTTATAAGCTCATAAAAAGCAGCTTATACATTTTGACTGTGATGTTCCCCTGAAAATGGGAGAACAGTTACTTTTTTTACAGTTCCCTTCTTCGAAGTATAGTGATCACTTTTGCTTTTACATCCTCCATGGAGATGGGGCCAAATTCACGACTGTCTTTTGCATGGGTTCGGTAATCTCCCAGAATAAATACACTGCCTTCCGGAACTGTATAGGGATATGTGATCCCTTCCTTTGCATATGTAGGAAATGCAATTTCTCCTGTCTGGGCTGTTCCGTTTACGAGAAGCGTTCCTGTGTCATCCATTGTGATCACGTCGGTTTCGCATCCCAGGATACGCCCTACGTAAGTTTTGCCGTCGACTTCATACACGACAACATCTTCTTTTTCAAGATTCTGTTCCAGCCGATAACCAATGAGAAGATCTCCGGCCTCCACTGCCGGGAACATTTCATTATCCGGTGCCTGGCCTATAAGAAAAACCTGTGTAAACAGCAGCCAGCCAACGGCCACGATCAACACAATCCGCCAGAAAAGACGGATGTAGCCTTCCTTTATTTCTGTAGAATATCTTCTTTTCCGGATTGTCTGAGAACAGGTTTGATCTTTTTCAGCACGCATCACCTCCGCACCTCTTCTCTGGAACTATATCCTGTGAACAGATCAGACATTTGTATCCTGTCCGGTAGTCCCTCTTTCAGCAAGTTCCTTATATTTGCGAATCATGGCATCACAGCTTTTCTGATGGTCAGCGATCAGTGCATCGTACCGTGCACGTTCTGCACTTAAGGATGTTTCATAAATCTGATTCAGCTCTTCCAGCTTTTTCCAGAGATGAATTTCATCCACTCCGCCAAACAGCACTTTCCGAAACCTGACCGTCCGGAACCACTCCTTCAGCTTTTCGTGCTCATGATTTAACGCCTCTGTCTGCGGAAACCGCTCTGCTCCAGCATTGCGGCTTCCTTTTTTTCCTGACCGTTTCTTCTTCATCACAACCGCCTTCAACTCCAACGCTTCCTGCGCCCGAATAACAGCACACCTGCTCCGGCAGCTACGATACCTAATGCCAGAATGTATGGTGTTGTATTGAAATCCAACCCAGTGTCCGGGATTGCGTCTTTGTTGTTGGTAAAGGTAACTTCATGTGCGGTATTTTCATCCTCATTCAATTGCTGAATACTGGATATTGTCGCAATGTTGCCTTTAGCAGAAACAGAATTGTTTATTGTATAAGAAGTTTCATATCTACTGTTGCTATAATCATCCTCTGTAATTGTCACCGTTGCTCCAACTGGAACCTTTGTCAGCATTTTTGTCTGGTTATCCGACAATGTGATTTCCGCTGAACCACTACACTGTGTCTCATCGATGTTAAATGGAAGACTAATATTTCCATTTACTACAAAAACTTTGAAGTGGAACGCTTTGCTCTTATCCCCCATATTTCCGGTTACAATTTTTTTAATATTTACAGTTGTATAAAGCGGTATATAGTGAGCATAAAAATTTACGGTACCATCTGCTAACTCTGTATCAGTTGGACGATATGGCCAGGTTGTAATTTTCTGATCTCCACATGCTCCTCCGCCATCATTTTCCGGATACCAACCATCCAGAACATATGTTATTCCATTGATAACTTTTTTACTGCCTATTGTAGCTTTTTCTGTTGTTTCAACATTTCTTCCTCTTATATAATCTTTTGCATCGGACAGATCATATCCTGACGCCTCCGGACTTTTAATCCAGAATTTTGCAGTAAAAGTTTTTTTACATACAATATCAATCGTACAGTCAATATGATACTTCTGCACTGATGTTGTGCTGTTATCTCTTGAAATTTTGAATGGTTTTAATGTAATTTCTGTCACATCTTCTTTTTTTAAACCTGTTATTCCCAATTTCTTTTCCAGATTACCTTTATAATCTTTCCAAATAGAATCCAAAATATAATTAAAATATGTTTTTCCATCCACATTTCCACTTGAATCGCTTCTTTTTACAATCCATGAAGATCCTGCAGTTTCATCTGGCCATGTACTAACATGATTGCTCACATTTTCCCTAATATTTTTATCCTTGTTATCAACCTTTTCCCATTTTGCCCCCTTAGTATTAATTTTTCCAAATAATTTGCTCTTGTCTGATTCTGGTGCCCAATATTGGGTATCATTACTTTCCGGAATGCCATCTGGTGTAGCCAGATAATAGATAGCTGCTATTCCGGTATAGTTTTTATAACTACCCCTTCGTTCCTGCACCGCTACCGGATCTTGCTTCTGCTCTATATCCTGTACTGTCTGTGCATCCGCCTGCGCTTCCAGCTCCACATCCTGCACCTCATCTACCGATGCATCTGCATCTCCCGCCGGTGTCGCAGCTGGTTCTTCGGGCTGTTCGGTCACGGTCGGCTCCTCCGGCTGTTCGGTCACGGTCGGATCTGCTGGCTGGATTGGCTCTTCGCCAGGCTCTACGGATGGCTCTTCCGGCTGCTCCGGATCCTCAGATGGAGCTTCGATAACATCTGTCGGTTCCTCTGTATTTTCATCTCCGGTTGTCACCGCAGGTTCTTCCGGTTGTAATTCATCCACCGACTGATCATTTTCCGCTTCTGTGGCTGTCAGCTCTTCTGCTTCCTCTGCGGATCCGGACTGTACTGTTTCAATATTTTCATTGGCTGTTTCACTGCTGGCCTCTACCGCAAACGCTGAGATGGAAACACTGCAGATCATTGCAAACGCAATACAGACTGAGAGGACCTTCCTCCACAGACGGTGTTTTCCAGATGAATGATTATGTATCATACTTCAAACCTCCTTCTTGTATGCTATGGCAGTCAAAAACAGGCACTGCTCATTACATGTCCATGCCGGTATTTCTGCTCTTTCGCAGAGCACAATACTCTATGAAAGATTCCCTGCGATCCGTGTAAATTTAACGGTTCTTTCTTCTCTGACGGCGGTTTTTGACGGTTTATAAAAAAACTCAGGCTCCCGGAAATTCTTTTTCCACGGTATCTGCGATCTTCAGTTTTTCCATATTTTTACGTTTCAGATTCATGGATGAATGTACATAACATTCCAGTGTGATCCGTGTGCTGGAGTGCCCCAGGATCTCCGAAAGACTGCGGATCTCAAATCCGGCCTCCACACACCGTGTCGCAAAACTATGCCGCAAAGTATGGAAATGAACATTTTTCAGATTACAATCTTTCGTATATTGCCTCATGCGATACTGCAGGGTTCTGGGCTCCAGGAAATACCCTGCTTTTCCGGTCAGAACATATGCTTCCAGATCATCTGCTCTCCATTTGTTACAGAGCTTTTCAATATCCTGGTTCATGGGGATTATCCTTACCGACCTTCCACTTTTAGGAACCCCGGTTATGATCCGGGTCCTTTCTTCACTTGCAGGATTGAGATTTTTCAGGCGCTGCATGGTATGACGTACAAAGATGACTTTATTTTCCAGAGAAATATCTTCCCATTTCAGAGCACATACTTCTCCGATCCGCAATCCTGTCAACAATGCCAGCAAAACCCCAAATTTACACGGATCCATGTCCTGTAAAAGATATTCCGTAAACCTTTTCTGTTCTTCACAGGTCAGCACACGCATTTCTTTTCGATCCTGCCTGGGGTATACGATATCCACCGGTTTTGCCAGTGGATTCTGCTTTGTTGTATAATTCAGAATGGAATGCAGCACGGAAAGGATATCCCGCACTGTTTTTGGTGACAATCCTCTTTCATGGATAAGCCTGTAGCTGAATTGTTCTACAAGTATTTCTGAAACAGCCTCGGAAAAATACTGCCCGAGATCAGGCTTGATATATTTTTCCAGGATCGTTGTATATTTTACAAAAGTGGATGGTTTCACGCTGCTTCGTTTCAGATACAGCCATTCATTACAGTAATCTGCAAAGCGATTCCGTTTTCCTCTCACGGGCAGAAGCTGATCATTCATCAGCGCATAACGTGCCTGATTGACCTTATCTCTGGCTTCATGATATGTTTTTCCGTAACAGTAGCCATAGTGTATCCTTCCGTTTATCCGATGCTCTTTGATATATCTGGCTTCCCATCGTCCGTCTTTTCTTTTGTAAATGTTTTCTCCTTTTCTGCTCATTGATCTTTCCTCCTGTTATGCTGAATCTTATAGTCTGTTCACAAATAAGAGTTTTTATCCGCCGGTCTTTTATCCTCTGACGATGACACTGACGGCGAATAGTGTCCTTTTTCGGACACCACAATATTTGCGCCCTATATTATCCGTAAAATATGGCGAAAAACCACGATAAAAAAGCCGGTTTTCAGGAACTTGCACCTTGAATTTCCGAAAAATTTATGGTATTTTTATAGAAACAGAGTATTGTGCTCTGTGAAATTTACTAACTATAATCTAAATAAATAAGCCGTTTTTTAAGCAAAAAAACTCCCTCACATATCAGTTTTTTTCTGATATATGAGGGAGTTTCTGATCTTATATTTTATTTCTGTTCTTCAAGCTTTCTTTTTAACATCTGAATTTCTTTTTCCTGAGCTGCAATTTTCTCCTTTTGATTATCAATCTGCTCCTGCATCTGATCAACCATATACTTCACTGTGTTTCTGTCAAGAATCTTTAATTCCTCTGAATACATTTCCATCATCCCTTCCACATTCCGGCATATATTATATATGTGCTCGTACATGACCGTAAACTCCGGATATTTTTTTATTAATTTCACGATTACTTCCGGAGAATCCATACTCAAAAATGCCAGCCATGCATCCAGTTTATCTGTGATACCTTTATTGTGCATATTCTCACGAAAGATGTCAAGCGGAAGAAATACATATTTCTGAAGCAGATTAAGTTCCAATCCTGTATCTGATCTCTGTTGAAAAATATGGCAGTATCTATCTTTATATTTATGAAAATCTCCTGTACTTTTATCAATCAGTACAATTGTATATACACTTTTTATATCCTTATAGGAAAAATTCTCTTTTCTGGTACTTCGGGCATTTTTATATTGCCTTAATAATAGATCAGAAGAATAACATGCGCATCTTTCCCCAGGAAAAGCGTAACCTATTTTTTGCACTTCCACGTTACAATATGAACCATCATCAAATCGTACCAGAATATCCATGATCAAAAGAGACTGCTCATCTGCCAGTCTTGTAGAATCTCCTGGTAAAACTTCGATAATTTTCACCTTTCTTTGAAGCAATACTTCAAGAAAATCCTCTAATCTTTCCGGTACTGTTTCCGGATTCATAATTTCCTTAAAAAATGCATCATACAGCATTTTCACCCCCTTCACTCCCGTACAGAAATCCATAAATTCCTCTCTCTGTTCTTCTTTCCAGCTATAAAATCTCTCTGTCAGATTTATGTTCTGCTGAATGTCCCGCAAAATCTCCTCGCGGGTTCTTATCATTGGAAAATAAGCCTTTAATTTCGTATTCAATTAATCTTCTCCTTGTCTGATAAAAAATGGAAATTCCGTTTCAGATCTGAAACATCTGTGAATGCCATACGGCTAGAATAAGTCTTATAAGATACTTATAGAATATCATATTTTTATCTTTCATCCAAGATTTTTCCTTCCTGTTGTTTCTCTGTATTTCGACACAATATTTTATGGCAATCAACCAGATACGGCGCAGACTACAAATATCCTTCTGCAAAAAAACTCCCTCACATATCAGTTTTTTCTGATACATGAGGGAGTTTCTGATTTATGACTGTGATTTATGACTGATCTATGATCTATTTTGCTTTATAACGGTAAACGGTTTTTACTGCTGTGCTGTCTTTACCGGTTGTCCAATCACTTTCGGAGGTTGTGGTCTGAGTCTGGAGTTTTTTGTTCTGGTACTGGTTCATGCGGTACCAGGCCTGGCCTCTGGCTCCGTGGCTTCCGTAGGCGCCGTTACAGGTAGTTCCGCTGGAGCACCATACCCGGCTGCCGTTTCCATTCCAGTTCAGCAAATAATAGGTAATGCTCGGGTCATCTCCATCTGCGCCGGAAGCAGCTACGGTTACCTGACTGGCTGCTACACTGTCAAAATGTACATAAGGGCCCGTCTGTGCGAAGTTTACATTCTGTCCGGTATTCGGTCCGCAGAAATGATAGTAATAATAGCCCACCAGTTGTCTGGAAGCAGATGTCTCCAGTGGTCTTACAGACTCATAAACACCACCATCGTTGACATAGCTGGAGGTTGTTTTCTGATAGGTGTGTTTATACTGGATCATATATTTATCGGAAGTGATATTCTTTGGAAGCGTATCCACATAAACCCAGTTTTTAGGTTTCGCCTTGATCTTAAAGGTCTTTGTTACGGTTCCGCTGTAATTCCCCTTAAACTTCACCGTTACCTTATAAGTACCAACATTTTTTCTTCCACGGGAATATGTCACCTTGTAATTGCCGGAACTGATGGTTTTTTTATTCGCACCGGTTACTTTTACCTTCGGTGTTTTTACTTTTCCGTCATATGTATAGCTTGTGGCAGAAAGCTTTATTGTCTTCGGATAATAGATGGTTTTCTTTCCGGTCACTGCACCGCAGGAGCAAAGATACTGCACATATCCGTTCCTGGATGTAGTTGCTTTCTTCACCTGTTTTTTGTAGCTGTGTTTATGAGCTTTTCCGGTGATCTTAAAGGTTTTTGTAACGGTTCCCGAGTAATTGCCTTTAAACCGAACTGTTACCCGATAAGTTCCAACATATTTTCTTCCGGCAGAATAGGTAACTGTATAGTTGTCTGCACTGATCACCCTGTTGTTGCTGTCTGTAACCTTTACCGTTGGCTTTTTTACTTTTCCATTATAAGTATAGCTTGTTCTGGAAAGCTGTATTTTTTTCGGATAATAGATGCTCTGTTTATTCTGTATACTTCCGCATCTGCACTGCTCCTGTGTATATCCGTTGGCAGTGGTGGTTGCCTTTACTGTTACTCTCTGATAGCTATGTGTATGTGTGACCGGAGCTGCCTGGACAGTGAAATTCACAGAATCCGAAAATGTATATGCATACTGTGCATGATTCACAGATGCCACCGCTACCCTGTAATTCCCCGCCGGCAATGTGCAGGACCAGCTTGTTCCATTCACTCCATACTGAACTCGCATCGGATTGGATTCTCCTGCTTTATACACATATACATCATAATATCTGGCATAGCTTGTTGCATTCCAGGAAAACGTTGTGGTCTGATTCGCTTTTCCCGGATTCACGCTCACATATGGCTTGCCCGGTACACGAACGCCCGGATAGATAAAGCCAAGCAACACCTTGTTGGAATCATAAGGGCGCCTTCCTCCGACTGCATTGGTCAGTGTATATCCATATGCAACTCCATGAGAGGATGTCTGATCTTTGTCCGTTCTTCCTCCCTCATCTACCGTAAATCTGTTGTTTCCAAGATTAGCTGTTACATAAGCAACATGTCCGTAATAATCTCCGCTCCATACAGCAATAGAACCGGGAACAGGCTCATTTCCTACTGCATAGCCCTGATTGATAGCATTTTGCCACCAGCTTACCGCATTTCCCCATGAAGGCAATGCGATTCCCTGTCTGTCATACACGCACTGCCATGCAAAACGTGTGCAGGGGATCTCGTATAAGCCATCTCGATCCACATCCTGTGTTGTAGGATAAGGATTACCTGCTGCTGTTACCGTTGCTGCCGGTACCGCACTGAAGGCAGTTACTGCGGACAGCGCAAGGACCATTAATTTTTTCAGAAGCTTCTTTTTCATAGCATTCTCCTTTCCTGCGGTTTCATCCTTCTTACCGGATGATCCTGATCTGGCACGCCTCCATGGCTTTCAGTGCATTCTCATGACTCTCCGGTGTTACACCTGCGCAGCATGTGGCATCAACACAGATCGGCACTTCCGGAAGGGATGCCTTGATCAGAAGGGCATTGGAGATCACACAGATATCTGTGCAAAGTCCCACAAGAGTAATGCTTCCGATTTCTTCATCCTCATTGAGTGCAACCAGTTCTCCCGCCAGATCGGTGGAGCCGAAGGTTTCTTTATCAATGGGTTCTGTTTTCCTTAAGGCGTCCAGCTCTTCCCGGATCTGCCATCCATCTGTGCCCCGGATACAGTGAGGAACCGGAAGGTTTTTCCCTTCCTGTGTCTCCAGATAATACGTTTCATGGGTATCCCTTGTAAAAAATACCTTTCCTTCAAAATTCCGGATCTTCTCCTCCACCTTCGGAACAATGGCAGCTGCCTCCTTCGTGCCAAGTGCACCGTCGATGAAATCATTTTGCATGTCTACTACAATGAGAATGTTCTGCATGTTTGTCACCCCTTGTTTCATAATTTATTTCTGTACGACAAGTTTATGATACTCTTATTGTGCATACTCTCACGGAAGATGTCAAGGTAAAGAAAAGTCTCTCAGACTTCAACGATCCATACATCCCACGCAGGAATGATCAGCTGTGACTCCGCTTTGATCGTCTCACCGGTAAGTACGTCTTCTCCATCACTGTATTTATACGCAACAGACTGCTCCTTTGCAGAATAATTCAGAAAATACCAGACAGTTTTTCCAAGATCATTCGTTCCTTCACGAACGATCACCGGATATTCATAACCGGATAACTTTACCTCTGCATCGCCAAGAGCAGCTTTTATCACATTCTGAAGTGTGGCATTATCTGTCATGCATCCCAGATAGTATGCCATACCTTTTCCATACTGGTTTCTGGTTATTGCAGCATATCCTTTCCAGTTATAATGTTCATATTCTGCAAGCACCTCTGCGCCTTCCGGTTTGAGAAGTTCCATAAAAAACCGCCCTTTTCTTCCATGCCAAAACATGAGAAAAGGGCGGTTCCTGTTTCATTTTTTTACAAAAACTGTTTTATTTACCTTCAGCAATGTCCTTAGTGATCTTCAGGAATTTATCGATATCATCTGTTCCATGGCAATGGAGCGGAGAAACACGAAGTGCACCATCAAGGCCAAGAGTCTCAACAATACGTTTGGAATACGGGCTGCTCTTTACACGCTCGAACAGAGTAACTCCATGCTCAAGATATCTTCTTGCACACTCTGCAAATTCAATACCCTCGATACCCATGGCAACGATCAGATCCTTATAAGTAAGATCCTCCATATCCACATAAACCTGAACCCCCGGAATATGACGAAGCCCCGGAACCTTATCGGTACCTTCCAGCATACGGTACAGAAGCGCTCTCTCCTGAAGATGAATGTGATTCATACCCTCAACAAAAAGCTCACGCTTATTATATTTCTGTGCGGAATCGCCTAGGAAATGTTTACCGATACTGCAAACATAATCAATAACAGCCATCATAGCCGCAAAGTTAGCCGGAGCCGGAGTACCAAGAGCCCATACATTATCATCCTTGCAGGTCAGCTTGATATGCGGCATCACAGCAACACGGTCAGAAACATAAGCATAACCGCAGCCACGTACACCAAAGAACTTATACGGTGCAAAGTTGCAGACATCCACATCCCAGTCCTCAACATCGATCACTGCATGAGGAGCATGCTGAACTGCATCACTTACAATGTAGATATCCGGGTTGATCTCTTTTGCACGACGTGCGATCTCCTTGATATCCATGATATTACCGGAAATATTGGAAGCAGCCATAATACTGAGAAGAACCGTATCCTTATCTACATACTTCATGATCTCATCCGGATCAAGGCCACCAGTCACCTTATTAGCCGGAACCTCACGAAACTCTCTGCCGGTCTTTTTACAGTAATACTCAACCGCATCATGAGCAGACGGATGCTCCAGAGCAGAAGTAACTGCGTTCTTACCCCAGTCAACACCTTCCATGATCGTACCAACCGCATGGAACATGGTCTGAGAAGCAGTCAGCTCAGTGATAAGCGCACCACTCTTCGCACCAAAAATAACCTCAAGGATCTCCTGCGTACCATTCTTAACATAATCAGCCAGATCAAAGCCCCTGCCACGGGCACGCTCCGGACAATCCGGAAATTCCTCAATCGCAGCCTTAGCCTCAACAGCCTTCTTAAGTCTCAGAGAACCACCGGAGTTCTCAAAGAAAAGTCTCGCGCCATACTGTGGATCCTTATCTGCATAATAAAACTGAGACTTCAGCTTCTTCTGATATGTATCTGAAAACAAAACGCCATGATTAAATTCCATAATAATATCCTCTCCTTCATCACATAAGCCCCGGCAACCCGGACAGCCAGCTATTCATGAACACTCTCATTTCATACGACTGTGTTCAGTATATATCTCTCATCAGAAGATAGCATAACACATTTACAAATAGTTATAAAATGAATAATGTAACTGTATTATATTAACATTGTTTATATTTTAACACAGCATAGCAACTCTGTAATACCGTCAAAAAGCAATATGCACTTTTTACATAACCACGAACATTACAAGTCTGCTTCTTCATATCGTTTCCTTATATCTCATCACATCCCCCACCTGTCATCCCAGGCATCCAGTATTTATAATTTATACTCCGAATACAACTCCCGTCTCCTTTATCAGGCAGCCTGAAATTTTCGCTTTTCAAAGCTGAAGAAATTGTGAGGGGGAAAGCACTCAAAGTTGCGAAGCCCGCTTTTCCCCCTCACACTCCCCCTTTCCGGGCACGCAGATTGTTGTAGGTTGTGGAGATGTGTTCAGGTACTGGTGGGACGATGGATGCTGCGGTATTGATTGTGTAACGTTGAGCCGATTCCTCTTTCTCCGGCCACAAGCAAACTTAGCCTTTCCTACCAGCTATCCAGCATAGCGCTGATAGCCCATCCCCTACCGTCAAACCACAGGGAAACTCAGCCTTTCCTACCAGCTATCCAGCGTAGCACTGATAGCTCATCCCCTACCGTCAAACCACAGGGAAACTCAGCCTTTCCTACCAGCTATCCAGCGTAGCACTGATAGCTCATCCAACTACCGAGCAGCCACACTACCCTACCGCCATGAAAAGCCAGCCCGTGAGGCGTGTGCTGCCTGTCGCCGGACTCTGCAGGAGGGGAGCTGATTCTTGGCTGGCGGAAATCTGCGTTGTTTTACAAAAGTCCGCTGTCTGAGCGGCTGCAAGACGCGAGTTCGGACTTTTGTAAAACGCTTTTAGCAGATTCCCGGCAGCCTAGAAGCCAGCCCCCGACGAAGCCCCGGCGGCAGGCAGCACACGCCTCACGGGCGTCCCTTTTCACCAAAAAAAGCCGAACCAGCCACATCCCGCAGCCAGTTCAGCTCACCCCATACAACTACAAACTCACTCACCATCAACCCAGGCAAGCAGCTTCCCAGTAAAAACCCTATTAAAGAAATGGATCACCGGTCCCAGCCCAAAAGCCGTCACCAGTGTACCAATACCCACAACACCACCAGTCAGATAACAGATCAGCGCACAAAGCACATCATTAGACATCCTGTGCCAGAAATAAGGAATCTTCGGCCATCTCTCTGTCATGATCAGCGAAAGACTATCATAAGGCGCAACCCCCTCATCCGGCATCTGATACATCGACAGTCCCAGACAGCAGATCACAACACCCACACACAGTGCCACCAAACGTACCGGCAGCGCCACAAGCTCCAATCCAAACACACCAGTATAAATATTATAAAAGAAAGTAGTAATATAAGCCAGACAAACCGCATTCACAACCGTACCGATCCCCAGGAACCTTCTGCCAAAAGCAATCTCAATGATCAGCAACACAATATTTACAATCAGCTGGAAATTACCATACGCCATACCAATCATATCCGCAACCGCCATATTCATTCCACTGAACGGATCCGTTCCAAGCCCGGCCAGCTTGAAAATTCCAATCCCCATACCTGCAAAAACATTTCCGATACACATGATCAGAACATGCTTCCAGTTAATGTTCTTCAAAAAATCCCCCATAAACCTCATACCTCATCCTCTCTGAAAATATTGTCAGGCAGATATCCACGATCCACCTTCACTGCGCAAGATCCATACCAGATAATACCTTAATAACCAGCCTGCTGCAACGCTTATATTCTATCACACCCCCTCACCCCTGTAAAACACAAAAGCCCCAAGAAACAACAAAAAACAACAAAAAAAGACATCCTGCAGACCACATTATATGATCTGCCGGACATCTCTCTTTTTTATATCACGCTGTTAATTCAATTTCACAATCACCAGTCAATCCCGAAGCTCTCATGGCAGAGCCTCGTTATTTCAGATATCCCGAAAAATTTTTTCAATATCCAATATTATTTAATGAACTTAACCTCAGGATAAATTGCCTGCTTGGCAGCCTCTTTACGCTCATTAAATACAACCTTGTTCTCCTCAAACAGGTTACGTCCTTGTGCATCGATAGATACGATCAGCGGCCCAAATTCTTTAACCTTGTTGCACCATAAAGTCTCAGGCATACCAAGCTCATCCCAGTGATGCTCAACAATCTTCTCAACCTCTGTAGCAGCCACAACTGCACATCCAGCCGGGAAAACACAGTGGATAGCACCGAACTCTTTACAAGCACGCTCCGTATTCGGGCCCATACCACCTTTACCAACGATCACTCTGACACCAGTCAGTTTTGTAAACTCATACTCGAACTTCTCCATACGCATGGAAGTTGTCGGTCCTACAGAAACCATTTCATAATCATCCTCTGTACCCTCGATCTTACGAACGATCGGGCCGGCATGGAAAATCGCTTTGTTGCGGATATCATACGGAAGCTCTCTTCCATACTCAACCAGACGACGGTGAGCAACGTCACGGCAGGTCATCAGATCTCCGTCCAGCCATACAATATCGCCGATTTTGATATCAGCCAGGTCTTCTGCGCTTATAGGTGTAATAAGAACTTTTTTATCTCCTCTGATTTCGATCATGATTTTTCCCTCCGTTTATATTAAGCATTAAATTTCCATGTGGAATGAGTATCACAGGTTACTGTAAGATCCGGATTTACAACCAGATGTCCACGACGGTGAGACCAGCATCCAACGTTTACTGCAACACCGATGGTAGATGGATGACGTGCGGTATTCTCAATGTTGACACCCATTACAGAATACTTTCCGCCCATACCCTGCGGTCCAAGGCCAATGGCATTGATACCGTCCTCGAGAAGCTTCTCCATTTTTGCTGCGTTTGCGTTGTCATTGTGAGAACCGATCGGACGCATCAGCGCTTTCTTGGAGTTCAAGGCAGCTGTCTCTACAGATGTACCTACCCCAACACCAACAAGAAGCGGAGGACACGCATTCAGTCCGTAAGTTGTCATCTGATCCAGAACGAAATCGGTAACACCCTCATAACCGGCACCTGGCATCAGAACCATTGCTTTTCCAGGAAGGGTACATCCGCCGCCTGCCATGTATGCGTAGATCTCACATTTATCGCTGTTTGGAACAATATCCCACCATACAGTCGGTGTTCCCTTACCAACGTTTTTCTTTGTATTGTACTCATCAAAAGTCTCAACGGAATTATGTCTTAACGGTGCTGCAAAAGTAGCCTGAACAACAGCATCTTTCAGGAGTGCCTCCAGCTCATTGATATACGGGAAATTTGTTCCGCATTTCAGCCAGAACTGAAGAACACCTGTATCCTGACAGCTTGGGCGGTTCAGCTCTACAGCAAGTCCCTGGTTCTTTGTCATGGTCTCATAAAGAACCTTTGGAAGTGCAGCTGTTTCCTGTGATCCAAGCTCTTCAAGTTTATTAACTACGTCATCCGGTAATTTTTTTCCAATATGGGCAACAAAATCTGCTACCATGTCTGTTAATACTTTAACTCCATTTTCCTTAGTCATGATTTACCTCCTGATATGGTTCGATGGTTTAATGTTTTTTAGTTACATAGGTTTTTGTTGGTTGTTTCATCATTAATTTTGGCTGATTAATGGTTAAGATGGCTTTTTTGGCTTATTTATCATTTCTCCTTCACTGTATGGTCAGTGCAGAAGGGAATGAACTTAATCAAAAGTGTTGCTGGTCACAAAGTGAACAGTAACTCAAAAGTTTCTCTCCTTACGGATAGAACGGAAACAGGATCGGCAACAGGATCATACAGATCACAAAGGATACCAGGATCAGCGGCAGACCGGATTTCACATAGTCCTTGAATTTGTATCCTCCAAGACCGACTACCATGGTGTTTGCTGGCATACCGATCGGTGTTGCATATGCACAGGAACCTGCGATAACAGTTGCGATAACAACGGCTCTCGGATCTGCTCCGAGGTTGTTTGCAAGAGATACCGCAATTGGAATCATCAGTGCTGTGGTTGCTGTATTTGACATGAAATTTGTCAGCACACAGGTTACAATAAAGATCACCAGAAGAAGAAGGATCGGACTCGGATCTGCTCCAAGAAGTCCTACGATCTTATCTGCGATCAGTTCTCCGGCTCCGGTTGTATCCAATGCTTTTGCAAGTGTCAGAGAACCGCCGAAAAGGAATACAACTTTCAGGTCAATAGATTTCAGTGCTTCTTTTTCGGAAATAACTCCTGTCAAAACCAGGACGATGGCTCCGATACATGCAGAAACCTCAATGCTGATACCGATCTCTTTTTCAAAGATCATTGCAAGGATCACAAGGATCAGAACTACCAGAGAAACCGTCTGTTTCCACTTCGGTACATGGCTGAAATCCTGCTGATCTTCAAGCGCTTCCCCGGCCGCATGGTTTCCATTGGGAAGGAAACGATATCCGATAAAAACAAAATAGAGGATTCCAAGAACAAGCATCGGAACTCCAACCGGCGCATACATAAAGAAGCTTGTGGAAAGCCCCATCTCCTGAAGTGCATTCACACCCATCAGGTTTCCGGGTGCACCGATAATAGAAAGGTTTCCGCCAAGTGCTGCGGCAAATACCAGCGGCATCAGAAGACGGCTTCTGGAATAACCGGACTCATCGGCGATTCCACAAACTACCGGAATCAGCACTGCTGCAGTACCTGTATTGGATAAGAATCCGGACATTACACCTACGATCACCATGATCGCAATGATCAGTGTTTTTTCTGTTCTGGCAAATTTCGTGACCAGTCCTCCGATCTTATTTGCCATTCCTGTTTCGAACAATGCCTGGCCTACTACAAACATGCCAACGCAAAGGATTACGTTACTGTTCACATACTGTGAAAATGTTGTTGTTGCATCCACAACTCCTGTAAGGGTCAGGCCGATCGCACAGATCGAAGCCGTCAGACCAAGAGGAATTTTTTCAAGGATGAAACTGATAATGGTGAACACAAGAAACAGCAATGTGATAGTTGTCTGAGACATTTCTGTACTCTCCTTCCATTTGGTTTTTTCCTGAAAAGTATAGGCCGTACACGTTTCTTTTGATGATTTTATTATAGCTTGTGTACATACAAAAAAACAAATTAATGAAACATATATCCGCATAAAAAATATTTATAGTATCAGTTTTTAATGATAATTTTTGTGCACTACTAACACAAAAGCAGCATCTTAACAAATGAATCTGGCAAATATTATATTTCTATGCTATTTTTATGTAGACACCCAAATACTCTGTCACATCTTTTCCGGACGGAAATGAAAAACTTTACTAAAAAATTTAATCTGACAATTCATCGAGAGAAGGTTTATCATGACACTGAATCAACTACGCTATTTCTGCACAGCCAGCCGCTGCCACAGCATCACAAAGGCAGCCGAAGAATTATATGTGACCCAGCCCACCATTTCCATGGCTATCCGCGATCTGGAGATTGAATTCGGGATCAGTCTTTTTTCCAGAAAAGGAAATCAGCTGAGTCTGACCCAGGAGGGAGAGTCCTTCTACAAAAAAGCTACCTATATCCTTCAATATTGTAATGAGCTTCAGGCCGATTACTCCAGCATGTCCAGGATAAAGCCCCCTCTTCGCATCGGGATCCCTCCCATGCTGAGTACCGTATTTTTTCCGGAGCTGCTTACAGCGTTTCACGAAAAGCACCCGGAAATTGCCGTAGTACTGGAAGAATACGGATCTGTCCGTGCCTGCAATCTGGTACAGGATGACACCCTGGATGTAGCTTTAGTCAATATGGAACAGTATAATATAGATAAATTTCACAACACTGTCCTGGCCAACGACCAGGTGGTTTTCTGTGTGAGCAACGACCACAGGCTGGCAGAAAAAAAATCAGTCACAACAAAAGATATGGCGAAAGAGCAGCTGATCTTTTTCAATGCTGACTCCGTCCAGAATCAGATCCTGAAAATGCGTTTTGAGATGGATGGCCACACACCCAATATCGTTATGCGGAGCAGCCAGATCTACACCACCCTACAATTTGTAAAAACCGGAAAATATGGCTGCTTTCTCTACTCCAGCATGACCGATAACTTTTCCACTTCCAATGTTACCGGTATCCCGCTCAATCCACCTGTCCGCATAAAAATCGGCATGGTATGGAAAAAAAGCAAATATATCAGCGGCGATATGCTGACATTTCTGCATTTCACCCGCATGTATTACAAAGAACATCCGCTGATAGAAAAATAACAATTTACCAGATCCTGATTATATGTCGATTAATTTTTCTAATAAATGCAATTTTTTTTAAAAAACCATTGAAATCCATCAATTCATGTGATACTCTGTGTTACAGTGTTTTTCTACACAGAACGAATGACCGCCACTACCGTACACAAAAAGGTCCTGGCATCATTCAAAAATAAAAAAACTCAGGAGAGTCTCTTCAAATCAAAAGGGAAGAGCGCCGAAGGTGTACGCAGCACACAAAATGCTGTAAATCTCTCAGGCAAAAGGATGGAGGAAAGAGTAATGTTTACACAAATCAACAACTTTATCACATGGTTTGACGGAGTCGTTTGGGGACTTCCGCTGATCATTCTGATCCTGTTCACAGGAATTCTGTTAACCTCTCGGTTAGGTCTTTTACAGGTAAGGCACCTCGGAAAGGCATTGAAATTCATGGTAAAAAATGAAGAAGGCGGCGATGGTGAGGTCACAAGCTTCGGAGCTCTGTGTACTGCACTTTCAGCAACCATCGGAACCGGAAATATCGTAGGTGTCGCAACTGCTATCGCAGCCGGCGGACCAGGAGCACTTTTCTGGATGATCGTAGCCGCATTCTTCGGAATGGCAACCAAATACGCAGAAGGACTTCTGGCGATCAAGTACCGTACCATTGACAAAGAAGGCCACGTTCTCGGCGGACCTTTCTACTACATCGAAAACGGTATGGGAAAACAGTGGAGATGGCTTGCCAAGATCTTCGCATTTTTCGGAGCAGGTGTGGGACTTTTCGGTATCGGAACCTTTACACAGGTAAACGGTATCTCATCTGCAGTTACCAATTTCTTTGACCCGGATAAAGCACACACAGTAGCACTTTTCGGAAATACATATTCCTGGGCAACTGTAGTTGCATGTCTGATACTTACCGTATGTGTAGGACTTGTCGTTCTCGGCGGAATCCAGAGAATCGCAAAGGTATCCCAGGTCGTTGTACCATTTATGGCAGTTCTCTATGTTGCACTGGCACTGATCATCGTGATCACAAACATCACTGCAGTACCTACAGCGATCGTAACTATCGTAAAATCTGCTTTCACAGGAAGTGCACTTGCAGGTGGCGCAATGGGAACCATGGTCGTAGCTATGCAGAAGGGTATCGCCCGCGGTATCTTCTCCAATGAGTCCGGTCTTGGTAGTGCCCCGATCGCAGCCGCTGCAGCTCAGACAAAGGAGCCGGTACGTCAGGGTCTTGTATCCATGACAGGTACATTCATTGATACTATCGTGATCTGTACAATGACAGGTCTTTCCATCGTCATTACAGAAACATGGAACACAGGTCTTGAGGGTGTTGCCATCACAACAGCCGCATTCCAGAAAGGACTTCCTTTCCCGCCGGTTGTAGCATCCTTCTCACTGATGCTGTGCCTGGTATTCTTCGCATTCACAACGATCCTTGGATGGGATTACTACGGTGAAAGATGTCTGGAATACCTGTTCAACAGAAACAAAGCCGCAGTTACAACATACCGCTGGCTGTACATCATCTGCGTATTCATCGGACCATATATGACTGTAGCAGCTGTATGGAACATCGCAGATATCTTCAATGCCCTGATGGCATTCCCGAACCTGATCGCTCTTCTTGCCCTGAGCGGTGTGGTTGTAAAGGAAACTAAGGATTTCTTCAAAAGACATAAAAATTACGAATTCTGATCCCTAATATCGTAATCAAATGTAAACACACGCAAACCCATGATGATCCCCTAATATCATATAAAAAAAGACGCGAACCTTTTTATCCTCCGATAAAAGGCCGCGTCTTTTTTATTTAAAAGCTTTCTATGCCAGCGTCAAGATCTCCATCTGCTGTGTCAGATCCGCTGCATCCAGAATCTCTCCATTTCGGATATCTTTCTTATCAAGCCGGACACACATTTCCTCTCCATCTGTCATATGGAAAAAATTATCCTCCAGAGTAACATCCGCATCAGTAAATCCAATAGCTGTAAACGGACTGAAGCAGCTGCTTTTTAAATGGATCACAAATGCATCACCTTGCTCCTCCACCTCGGCAGTGATCTCCGGTTTATCCAGCTCCAGATATTTATACGGAACAAGGGTCTCCACATCACAGAGCACATCTCCGTCAGCAAGTGTCACTTCCGCCTCAAGAAAGATCTCATACTTCTTGTCTTCCCATCCGGAAACATCCACCGCCAGGATCGGAGCAGACTCCTGCACACCCACAGTGCCCGTTCCGGTAAGCTTCTCAAGAATCTCGCATTCCATATTTTTCACATAAAAGGCAACCTGATATGACTGTGCGTCCATACTTTCATTTGCCAGATACACCTGCATGATATCCCCATCCATGCACATACTCACCGCCTGTGGCCCATAGAATTTTTTTGCCATATAATGAAGTGCCTTCCAACGGCCAAAGTAGTCGATACTTGCCCAGGATGCCACCGGCCAGTTGTCATTGATCTGCCAGTAAAGGGTACCCATACAGCGGCCTCTGTGACGTCTCCAGTGGTCTACTCCATACTTCATGGCCATTCCCTGAAGGATCTGGCTCACATAGAGAAGCTTGCGGAAATTCTCCGGATAACGGAAATTCTCGGAAAGATAATACAGGATCTTTCCGTTAGCTGCAGGATTTTTCTGGTGGTTCTCCATCACCCTGGAAAAAATATTCCTGTCTTTCTCTTCCGTAAAGCTTTCCACAGTTTTCAGGCACGGAAAAGACTGGAAGCCAAACTCCGAGCAGAAACGAAAATAATGCTTCTGATAATCTGTAAAAGGCTTCTGACCATGCCATACATCCCAGTAGTGACAGTCTCCTCTGTTCTCATCGTCCGGATCATCAAAGCAGCCTCCGGAGCTTGGGGAAGACTGCCAGAAAAAGGTCTCGCTGTCTGCCGCCCTCACTGCTTTCGGAATCACATACTCAAACATTTTTATGTAGTCCGCACGGAGATATTTCGACTCACTCTGTACCTCCGGCCAGTGATCCCAGGCAGACTCCATCTCATTGTTTCCGCACCACAGGCCAAGGGATGCATGATGACGGAGACGTTTTACATTTTCCGTGATCTCCTTCGTGATATTATCTTCAAATTCTTCTGTAAGATCATAAACATTACATGCGAACATCAGATCCTGCCATACGATCAGTCCCATCTCATCACAAAGATCATAGAAATGATCCGAAGGATAATAACCGCCGCCCCACACACGGACACAGTTAAAATTGGCACGTTTGCAGGATTCCAGAAGATACTTCTGGACCTCCGGTGTGATCCTGGAATAGATGCAGTCCTCCGGAATATAATTTCCCCCCATGGCAAAAATTTTCACGCCGTTGACACAGAACGCGAACTCTTTTCCCCAGAGATCTTTTTCCTGGCTGATGGTAAGGGTACGGAGACCGATGCGCTTCGTTATGGTTTCCAGAACTGTGCCATCCTCGTCCAGAAGTTCCACCTGAACTTTATATAACGACTGATCGCCGTAGCCGTTTGGCCACCAGAGCTTCGGGTTGTGGATCGAGGATGTCAGCACTGCTGGATTATTATTCGCTGATACAGTCTCCCCCACTTTGCATACATGGGTTTCCGTTTTTCGGTCGTTAGCACCTGTTCTATGTCCACAGACGCTCTCTGCATCCTCCTGGATCGTCACCCTCACCTGACACTTATCCACAGCATCTCCGCTTACAGCCACAGTTGTACACACATCCACAGCATTATCCCCATGCACCTGTGTGATCTTCACATCCTCAATTCTCGGATGACTGTATGCTTCCAGATAAATATCCCGAAAAATCCCGGCATCAATGGTCTGGGGGCCCCAGTCCCATCCAAACATACAATGAGCCTTCCGGATCAGCTGGTTTCCTTTCATTCCACCGCAGGGAACATAGTGGATCTCTTTATTATCTTCATACTCATAAGCTTCGATATACTTGAATACCGACCGGAATACGATCCGGATCTGATTCTCCCCGGAATGAAGAAATTCTTTCACATCCAGCTTCCAGGTACGATGCATGTTATCTGCAGATCCGGCTTTTTGCCCATTGATATAAATATCTGCAAGAGTATCCAGCCCCTCACAGACCAGTATTATTTTTTCTTCTTTCAGGATATCCTCTGAAGCCACAAATGTTCTGCTGAATTCATAATCCTTCCGGAACAGTTCCCTTGTCACATCCTCATTTGTCCGGTAAAAAGGATCTTCGATCTTCCCGGCACCATAGAGCCCGGAAAGCACAGATCCCGGAACCTGTACCTCACATAATCTGTCATTTCCTGCTTCTGCCAGCTCCCACTGGCCATTTAACATTATTTTCCTCATAAAATATATCTTCTCCTGTAAAAATCCCCTTCGCACGATCTTATATACAGGGCTGTTGTATCAGCCGTACTGTATTTTATTTATAGCCTTCCCCCATAATTCCGGTAATTCTCAATATAATCCAGGATCTCCTCCGGGTCTTTCATGAACCGGCACATACCCACAACATCTCTGGACATAAATTTTTCCCCGGCTGTGTATTCCAGGAGTGCCTGCATGCTGTCGTAATATCCCTGAATATTATAAAGAACGATCGGCCTGTCGATCCGTCCCAGACTCTTCAATGTCAGAATCTCAAAAAACTCCTCATAAGTACCAATTCCCCCAGGTACCACGATAGTCGCATCCGAGCGGCTTTCCAGCAGGTGCTTCCTCTCACGCATATTTTCAGTAAAAATAAACTCTGTACAATGCTCATACAACACTCCCGGCTGGTCAAAAAATCTTGGTGCGATACCCAGGATATAACCTTTTTCTCTGTCAACGCCCCGGGCTGCCGCCCCCATCAGTCCCTCTTTTCCACCTCCGAAAACAAGGCCGTGTCCTCGCTTTCCCATCAGCTGTCCCAGCTCTTCCGTTTTCTCATAATAGATCTTTTTCAGCTCTGCGCTGGACGCTCCATATATACAAATATTCATGCTTCCGTCTCCTTCCCTGCTGCCTCCACAAATGCCCGGAGAAGCTTCAGCTGTTCTGAAGAATCATACATCATCTCCGGATGCCACTGCACAGCTACTGCAAATGGATGATCATTTATCTCTGAATATAACTTTTGCCGGCCTCTGCACATGATACTGGCAAAGACCGGCTTTCCGTCATTTCCGATACATCTGGAATGCATCCGGAAATGCCTGTTATTTTATTATAATCTGACATACACATGGGGTCAAGCAATTGCCGCTGCCTAAAGCTCCCGTTTTATTATACGAGAACTTTTTCCATCCGCTGTATTTCTGGTTTCTTTCCTGCGGATTCATGGAGGGGATGAACTGATTGCGGTTCTTCACCTCGAAAATGCTCTCCATCTATAATTTAGGACTGATCAGTCATACAAGCCATTCTGCTCAAAATCTCTAAACAGGCTGGCTTCTCCATCATCAGCAAATGCATCTGCATCCCCCTGATCGGAGTCATCCTGTCCTCCCTGGATATCTGGGATATCTGCATCCTGGGAATCCTGGGACATGCTATCCTCAGAGCTGTCCTTGCTATCCTTGCTGGAACTGTCATCTTTACCAAGTTTTACAGTAAGTGTCTTCTCCTTATATTCATTACCATCCAGAACTGCAACCGTCACATCGATCTTTTCCTTCGGCTCATAATACTGAAGCAGCTCAACCAGCTGATCGATACTGGTGATCGTTTTACCATCAAACTCTGTAATGACCATATTCTTGGTAATACCTGCATCATCGGCAGGGCCTCCCTCGGTTACCTCCGAAACAAATACACCCTGTGGGATACCATAAATCTGTACTGCCTCCGTACTTACTGTACTGCCTGTGATACCAAGGATACCATGATTATCCACTTTATCCCTTGCCTTGGCATTCATCATGTTCTCAAGAGAATCCGCAACATCTGAAATTGCAATGGCATAACCCATACCTTCAACCTCAGTAGAAGCAAGCTTGGAAGAGTTGATACCAACAACCTCACCATCCATATTCAGAAGCGCACCGCCACTGTTACCGGGATTGATAGCCGCATCTGTCTGGATCAGGTTCACGCCCTTGTTGATACTGCTGCTGTTATCTGTAGAATCACCAGACTCGATCTGGCCTGATGCATCTGTCGTACGGTTCTTAGCACTGACAATACCGGTAGTAACGGACTGGCCATAGCCAAGTGCATTACCAATGGCAACAACCTGCTCACCGATCTTCAGATCATCAGAGCTTCCGATCTTTGCAACAGAAATTGCATCCATTGTATCATCCGAAACATCCTTCGTTGCAACAGAAACAACTGCAAGATCCTCGTTTTCATCAAAGCCCTTTACCGTAGCTTCATAAGCATTACCATCTGCAAAGGCAACTGACAAGGTATCGGCACCATCCACAACATGATAGTTTGTGGCGATCAGCAGCTCAGAATCTGTTTTTCCGATGATAATACCGGAACCGCTTCCTTCAACTTCCTGCTCCTGGCTCGGCGCATACTGGGAACCAAACATGCTGTAATAATCCTGAACCTCCTGAACGGACTTGGTTGTGATGGCAACTACAGAAGGCATTGCCTCCTCAGCAACATCTGATACATCCAGACTGCCCTTTGTATCGGAGGATTTTGTAGCCTCTGTATCTTTGCTGTCTTTATTTGATTTTTTATCAGACTTCATAAGAGTCAGATTCTCGGAGCTGTCGGTTGCCGCCTGTACGGACTGTGCACCGGAGAAATAATTTATACCTTCATATGCACCAACTCCAATGCCGCCAGCAAGTACTGCACACAGGCTGATGGTTGCACCTTTTTTCATCATTTTCTTTATTTTTAATTTTCTGTTATTGTTCATGGTTAAATCCTCCCTGGGAAAAAATTCTTCTCTGTTTCCTTTTGATGCTTCAAAGTATATGGGTTAATTGTGTTTACTTTGTGGGAAAAATGTGTTTTATTTGTTAAAACTTTTCACTGTCATCACAACTACAAACCACGCAACCTCAAGAAGAACGATCATTCCACCTGGTTTCAGTCCGGCATAATAGGAAAGAAACAGTCCGGCAATGGTGGTACATACCGCCACGATAATGGCACAGATCAGTGTACCCTTATAGCTTTTTGCCATCTGCATCCCACACGCCACCGGAACTACCAGCATGGAGGAAACGATCAGGGTCCCTACTGTACGGGACGCAATGGAAACTGTCAGAGCCGTCAGAATAGTAAAAAGAAAATTAATATTCCGCACGGAAACACCGGAGATCCTTGCCGCATTTTCATCAAATCCGATATAAAATAGTTCCCTGTAAAAAAACAGCACTGCTGCCAGTACCAGCACACTGATCACAACTACCAGCGCCAGCTCTCCTTCACTGATGGACACAATACTTCCGAACAAAAAGCTGTTCAGACTGGCACCGTTTTCCACAAAGCCGGACAGCACACCGGCCAGTCCGATCCCGGCAGACATGACGATGGAGATCGCCACCTCCGAATAACGCGGGATTTTTTTGCGGATAGCCTCAATTCCAAGAGCAGCTACGATGCACATCACTACTGCACCGGCTACCGGATTCACTCCAAGTATCAGTCCCAGCACAACACCGGCCAGTGAAGAATGGGAAAGCGCATCTCCGATCATGGACATCCGTTTCAGAACAATGGTGATCCCGATGCAGGGCGTGATCACAGCCAGAAGGATTCCCACCAGAAAAGCCCTCTGCATAAATCCATACTGTAAAATACTCATACTTCGTCGATCCTCCCCTCTTCCGCTTTAAAGAACCGGTTTGCTCCTTTAAACTCACCGGAATTTCCATGAGTAACCATAAGGATCGTCAGCCCCTGTTCCTCATTCCGCTTCCTCAGAACTTCTGCAAGTGTTTTCACAGAAACCATATCCATTCCTGTGGTAGGCTCATCCAGGATCAGGATCTTCGGTTTTCCTGCCAGCGCACGTGCCAGCATAACCCTCTGCTGCTGTCCTCCGGAAAGATCTCCGATCCTTCTTTTCCAGAACTCTTCCATTTCCATTTCCGCAAGTGCGGCTTTCAAACGCGGGATCTCTTTTTTTGCCCGGAAACGTGCCTTCCAGGAAGAGGAATACACACCTGTCATCATGATCTCTTCCACAGTCGCCGGAAAATTCTGGTTTCTGCTGATACTGTTCTGTGGAACATATCCCAGATCTCCCTTTCCGAATGTGGCAGAAATATCTTTTCCATTTACAGTGATACTTCCCTCCTGCGCCTTCAGTTCGCCCAGAAGAAGCTTCAGAAATGTACTTTTTCCACTTCCGTTTTCACCGGTAAGGATGGCATAATCGCCATCCTTCACCTCCAGGTTCACCTGATCCAGCACAGGTGTCCCTGTATAGTGAAACGAAAGATTTTCTATCAAAATTCCCATAATTTCTCCTTTTTTGTTACAGCTACTGTCCTGCACCTTCAGTTCAATGCCTTCCTGAGTGCCTCCAGATTCTTCCTCATCACAGAAAAATAATCCTCTCCGGCCTCGATATCCTCCTCACTTAATCCCTCGATCGGATTCAACACTGCAGTCACCGCATCCACTTCCTTCGCCACTGTCTTCGCCACCTTGGGACTTGCCAGCTCCTCAAAAAATATGGTATGGATGTCGTATTTTTTCGCATACTCGATCACTTCCTGCATCTTGGCAGGATCAGGCTCTGAATCCGGTGTCAGCCCTTCGATAGCCAGCTGCTTCAGATCATAGGCATTGCACAGATATCCAAAAGCCTCATGCGCCACTATAATATCCCGGCTCTTCGTACCTTTCAGACCATCTCTGAACTCCTGATCCAGCTCATCAAATTCACCGGCATATTTCTCATAATTTGCTTCATAATAATCACCGTTCCCAGGATCAGCCTTTACCAAAGCATCCCTGATATTCTTCATTTCCTGCTTTGCACGCATAGGATCAAGCCAGACATGAGGATCTTTTCCTTCATCACCATGAGCATGGTCATGTCCTCCATCCAGAAGCTCCACACCATCCGATGCCTCAGACACAACCAGGTCCTGATTCTCCAGAGTATCCAGTACATCCTCCGCCCAGTGCTCCAGGTCCGCTCCATTATAGACAAACACATCTGCATCCTCAAGATTCCGGATATCCGTTGCCGCCGGCTCCCAGTCATGAGGCTCCGTTCCCGCCGGAACCATATCCTTTACCTGAATCCTGTCGCCCCCTACCTTCCGTACAAAATCATACATGGGGTAAAAGCTGGCCATCACCTTCAGTCGGCCATCCTCCACAAATGGCTGTCCCACCGTTCCGGCCCTATGCAAACCATATCCGGTCACACCGCCCACAACAAGAAGC
This sequence comes from Blautia sp. MB18-30, assembly GCF_023669475.1. Taxonomy (NCBI): domain Bacteria; kingdom Bacillati; phylum Bacillota; class Clostridia; order Lachnospirales; family Lachnospiraceae; genus Blautia; species Blautia sp. MB18-30. The sequence goes on from NZ_JAMOYY010000015.1 coordinate 29,755, forward strand.
GTCACCGCCAGAACTGCTGCCGCTGTCATCTTCCCTCTGTTAACATTCATTTTTTAAGCCTCCTGCAGCTGTCACAATATCCATAAAAGATCGTCCGGCTCTGATCGATCTCAAATCCGTGTTCATCCAGCACATGTCCCACAAAATGATCGATACATCCACACTGCAGAGGAATCGTATGCCCACATTCCAGACACACAAGCTTACCGTAATTCTTCCGCTCCTCATCACGTATAAAACGATACTGGGCAGGCGCTCCCTCCACAGACGGAACCTTCAGCACCGCTCCCTCCTTCTGCAGCCGCTCCAGTCCTCTGTATACCGTTGTCCTTCCGATCTGAATCTCTTTTCCACGAAGGAGCTCCATAAACTGATCTATGGTATAAAATGTATCTCCATATTCCTGCAGGCATTCCAGAATTATTTTCTGCTGCCTGGTGCTGTATTTCATTTTTTCTTCCATTATATTTCCTACTCTCTTCTATCAACTGCACCTTACATGGCAGATTTGAATTTGAAAACCGTTTTCATATTACATTCAAATAAGAATTTCGTCAAGATATTTTTGAAGGGAAATAATTTTTGGTATGTTCTTATAAAAGCACTTTATCTCTACCTTCTTTTATGATAAAATATAACCAAGACTTAACCAATAGAAAGAAGGTAGACCTCTATGAAATCACAGCGACTGGACATGATCGAAGAATATGTGCTGGAGCATAAGAACGCTTCTCTCGATACATTATGTGAGAAATTCAACGTATCCAAAAACACCATCAGAAGAGATGTCGATATCCTTCTGAAACGTGGCAGTATCATGAAAGTATATGGCGGTGTCGCAGCACTCGAAACTCCACAGACTCTTCCCCTTCTGTCTTACGAAGAACGTGGCGGACGTTTTCCTGACGAAAAGAAAGAAATCTGCCGCCGTGCCGCAGAGCTTGTGGCAGAAGACGATACCATCTATATCGATACAGGTACAACCTGCCTGAACCTGGTTGATTTTATTGCAGATAAGCACTGTACGATCCTGACCAACAGCCTGCTTATCTTCAACAAGGCAGCATCCTATCCGAACCTGGATATCATTTCCGTTCCCGGAAAGCTGAACCGCAAGACCCTGTCCTTCACAGGACCGGATATCAATGATTATCTGCAGACCTACAACATTTCCATGGCTTTTATGGCCTGCACAGGTGTAACCATGAAGAGCGGACTTACCAATGCCAGCGCCGAGGAATACATCACCAAAAAAGCCATCGCAGAGAATGCCAACAGCATGATTCTTCTTGCAGACCATTCCAAATTCGGCCGGATCTCGCTTATGACCTATTCTTCCATGGAAAAACTGGACGCCATCGTAACCGACCAGCCACTTCCTGAAGAATACGACAGCTTCTGCCAGGAGCACGGCATCCGTGTTATGACGATCGATTAAATCGGATATTGATCCTAAAAAACGGTGCATCTGCCGGAAATCCAGCAGATGCACCGTTTTTGAATATGCTCATTTCATTAGAGGATTTTATCTGAAAGGCAGATCTTACCCGATCTGCCTTTCAGTGTCATAAATTTATTTATGAAGCTTTCTTAAGCCTCAGTACTTCCTTCCCATGTGCCGACCTTTCTCTTTCCGGCAGCTTCATCGAACCAGTGTGTTGTAACTGTTTTTGCTCTTGTGAAGAAACGATAGCCATCTTTTCCGAGAACGTGCAGATCACCGAAGAAGGAATCCTTGTTTCCGGAGAATGGGAAGTATGCTGTCGGAACCGGGATACCGACGTTGATTCCTACCATACCGCCGTCTGTCTCCATTGCGAATTTACGGCTGTAATATCCGCTCTGTGTAAAGATACAGGAACCATTTGCAAATGGATTGGCATTCATGACTGCGATGCCTTCCTCGTAATCCTTTACTCGTTTGATACAGGTTACCGGTCCGAAGATCTCACGGTTTCCAACTGTCATCTCCGGTGTTACATGATCAAGAATTGTCGGTCCTACGAAGAATCCGTTCTCATATCCCGGAACTACTACATTACGTCCGTCAAGTACAAGCTCCGCACCCTCATCGATACCCTTCTGGATCCAGTTGCAGATCTTCTCCTTATGGCCTGCATTTACAACCGGGCCGAGATCGGTATCTTCATCATATGCACAGCCAAGCTTCATAGCCTCTGCTTTTTTCTTAAGAAGTGAAACAAATTCGTCTGCAATACTATCCTGTACGCATACAACCGGAAGAGCCATACATCTCATACCTGCGCATCCGTATGTAGAGTTGATGATCGCATTAACAGTAGCCTCAAGGTTGCAGTCCTCAAGTACAAGTGCATGGTTCTTTGCCTCACACTGTGCCTGAACTCGTTTGCCATGAGCTGCTGCCTTGGAATATACCTGTTTACCAACACCTGTTGTTCCTACGAATGTAACAGCCTTTACTCTCTCATCTGTAAGAAGGATATCAGCCTCTACACGGCTGCAGGTCACAAGGTTTACAACACCCTTCGGGAATCCGACCTCTGTATAGAAGAGCTCCATGATCCTCATAGCTGTAAGTGGTGTCTGGGAGCTTGCTTTCAGTACTACTGTATTTCCACATGCAATAGAAAGCGGAACCATCCAGCCCCATGGGATCATTGCCGGGAAGTTCATCGGAACAATACCAGCAGTTACTCCAAGTGGTTTGCGATATGTAGCTGTATCATATCCTGTAGTTACCTGCATTGCAGCATCGCCCTGGATCATTGTCGGAAGTGCACATGCCTCTTCTGTAGGTTCAATTGCTTTCTGAACATCTCCTCTTGCCTCTTTGATGTTCTTTCCGAGTTCTTTTGCACAAAGTACGGAAAGCTCTTCCTTATGAGCATAAAGAACATCTCTCCATCTGAACATATACTGCTGTCTCTTTGCAAGAGAAAGTGAGGACCATTCCGGGAATGCAGCCTGTGCGGAAGCGATCGCCTCTTCTACCTCATCCGGTGTACAGCAGGGAACCTGCGCGATCACCTCACCTGTACTGGAATCTGTAACATCCATGTATTTCTCTGCCTTTGACTCTTTCCACTCACCGTTTACACAGTAACCCATTTTTTTGATCTCGGCCATTTTAAGATACTCCTTTCGTGCTTACCTTTTTATTCTTAACTTTATAAAAATTTTAGTCATTCTCGTTTTGTTCTGGTCACAGATTATCATTTATTTTTAATTTTGTCAATATAGTATGGTTATATTTTGAGTATATTTTCCAAAATTATGTGTTAATTTATTCACATTTCATGGTATTCCATGTTCCCTGTATAAACTTTTGAAACGTATGCATTTACAGCCATAAAGCCGCATAGTGTCTTGTCGTTTTTTATTCCATTGTGAGAGCAAAAGTTACTCATTTTTGTTATTTTCATAACACACCATTCCACACACACTATTTATTGCCTCCAGCTACGCTGAGGCTTTTAGACCTGTGCAATCGGATTCACAGACAAGTAAGGGGTATCGTTGTTCTGTTACAATTACAGATTCCTCTGATCCCGGCATATTTCCTCTGTATTTTCCAGGAACAAGGAAATACATCTGTGCGTTCTTCGCGGACGCGCTCATTTTCGCGACCGCTCGCTTCTTTTCACGGCTTATTGCACCTTTACATACAATCCTGTGCCTGCTTATCTGATCTACAGCATTTTCATAAATTACTGCAGCAATCAAAAAAACAGGATACGGTTATCGTATCCTGCCTTAGCTTTTCATTTTCTGTTTTTCGCATATTTCTGCCTAACCAAATATGGTCTGCACCAGCACCATATAAAACACCGTTCCCCCTCCTATGCTGAGCAATGTACTCTTCTTCCATTTATGTAATACCACAATGAACAGTATTGCGATCATCTCCGGCAGTCCGTAATGCGTACTTTCCGGCTATATCCCAACTGTCATGCCTGATATTCTCCTGACTTCTGTATACGTTCTTTTTTTCTCTTCTCCTCATGCTTCTTCATTCCCAGGAAGCATAAAACGATCGATGCCATTGACGGAAGGATAAACTTCCCTCTTCCAAAGATCACCAGGCAGATCACAGAGCATACAATTCCGACCAGCGCCGGCTTATGATCTTGTGCATCTTCCCACTGATCAATGAACATAACCACAAACAGTGCGGTCATGACAAAATCCAATGATGTACGTCCCTTCTGTTTTACAATTTCCACAGCTGATGCTGCCCGTCCATGGTAACAAGATCTCCCTCATTGATATCTCTTTCATAAAGGAGACCGTCATCATGTCGCAGACTTGTTTCATTTCCATTCTCATCTTCCACCAGCACTACTGACATAAGTGCTTCGCCCGGCTGCCGCTCTTCACAGCCGAAATCCATGTCTTCTTCTATCTTCAGAACCTTGTACTGCATGATCAGATTTCCTCCAGCAGCACATCGTTAACAGCCTCATAAGCGTCCTCAAGCGCATCCAGTGCCTCTGTCAGCGTGTCCATCTTCCGGCTGTCCGCATTTTCTTCCTCATAGGCTTCTATCACTTCAGCCATTACATCCTTCAGCTCTTCCAGTGAGTTTGCAATGTCCTGCAGCTTCTGATCTTTGTCCTCTTTTGATGTGATATTTACGATCTTACTCATAATCCTTCCTCCTGTCGCTTTACTCTCATTCTTTATTCTGATCCTTTATTCTGCATATATCATGTTTTGCATGTCATACTCCACATTTACCCATTGTACCATATCCTGCACGCAGATGCATCGGATATGTTTTCTCTCTGCTTTATATAATACCATCGAAATCATAAAAAAATTGGTAAAATCTTACCAAATTACCCGTCTTAGTCTGTTTATACTGATTTTTCCACTCCGGTCTGGTATAATCGATCTAAAGGAGTTTTTCAATTTACAAACCACTCCTTTCCCATTACAAGGAGGCATATTGCCATGAAAGAAAAAACCGAAACCTTTAACCAGGGAAAAAGATATTTCTTTTATATTCTGATGTTCGCCATCCTTGGCTGGTTCATTTTTATGCAGATCTTTGGTGCGGATGAACGTTCTTCCGACACCTCAGCAGCCTCTGTGATCTATTCCGGTACCGTTACCTGGCAGAAACCGGATGGAACCACCCAGGAAATCTCCGTTCCGGGCACCTACAAGGTTCCCGTCGGTGACACGATGGTCCTCACCATCCAGCTTCCCGATGATCTTACAGATACCTGCTTTGCCATCCGTTCTTCCTTGCAGGATGTGGATTTTTATGTAGGGGACAACCTCAGGACCAGCTACTCCACGCATAAAACAAGGCTTGTGGGCAAAAACTCCGCCAGCCGTTATGTTTTCTGCCCGGTTTATGCTTCCGATGCCGGCAAAGAGCTCCGTATTGAACTGACCACCTACACCTCCAATTACACCGGAGTTGTCAATCCTGTTTACTGCGGAAACAAGGCAGATATCTGGATATATATTTTCAGCAGATACGGACTGGAAACCTACATTGCTTTTTTTATCCTGTTTGCCGGAATCGTCACGATCCTGTTCAGTTTCGCTCTGGGATTGGTCTATCATACACGATTTGACATGGAATATCTTGGATGGTGCATGGTCATGGGCGCAGTCTGGATGCTGGGCGAATCCAAGTTCCGGCAGATCCTGGTCCCCAACGCTTCCGCTCTCGGATCTCTATGCTTCGTTATGATCCTTTTGTGTCCGATCCCGATCCTGTTTTTTGCGGACAGTCTCCAAAAAGGGCTGCATCACAGGTTTTATGTCTGTCTTGGAAGCATCGCAATGATAAACTTTGCAGTCTGTACGATCCTCACTGCTGCCGGCATCGCGGATTATATCGAAACCATGCCTGTAAGTCACGGAATCCTGGCGATCACCGTTGCCACAATATTTGTACACCTTTTCCAATATATACGCACCGAAAAAAACAAGACCGACCGGCTTTTGCTCATTGGTCTGCTGGCAGCGATCCTGTGTATTGCCGTTGAAACAACCTCCGTATACTTTGTCACATTGATGTCCGGACTGTTTGTGGGCGCCGGCATGCTGATCCTGCTCTTTGTCAATATTGTAAGAGCCATCAAAAATGTCCAGGATATAGAACTGAAACGCCAGCAAAGCGAAATCCGCAAAAACCAGGAACAGAATGAAAAAATGTCTCTGCAGATGATACAGACCCTTTCCACCACCATTGAGGCAAAGGATGCGTACACCCGCGGTCATTCCTACCGGGTTGCACAATATGCAGCCCTGATCGCAGAGGAGCTGGGCTGGACACCGGAGGAGATCCTGAATCTGAAACGTGCTACTCACCTTCACGACATCGGTAAGATCGGTATCCCGGATCCGTTCCTGAACAAACCTGCACAGCTGACCGATGATGAATACAACCTTATAAAAAAACACACCGTTATCGGTGCCGAGATCCTGAAGGATATAACCTTGATCCCACATGCGGCAGAAATCGCAAGAAGTCACCATGAACGTTATGACGGAAAAGGCTATCCGGACGGGCTGGCCGGAACAGAAATCCCCATCCATGCCCGGATCGTGGCTGTTGCCGACTGCTACGATGCCATGAACTCCCGCCGAATCTACCGTAATGCGCTTCCACCGGAGGTTGTTTACGAAGAATTCCGCAAAAACCGTGGTACACAGTTCGATCCGGAAATCACCGACATTTTTCTGAAACTGCTCAAGGAAAAGCGGCTGCCTCAGTGGGATCCTTCCCAGGAAGAAGCGGACACCTATAACCTTCCGGATATGCAGCTTACCGTCAGCAAATTCATCTCTGACATAATGGCCACCATAAAAAGTCAGGAAGACGCCAAAAGCTATGATTTTCTTACCGGTCTTCCCATGCGTAACCTGGGCGAACGTCTTACCGCGGAATTTATGCAGACACATGATGGATGTCTGGTATTCCTTGATATGGACAACCTGAAAAAGATCAACGACATCTATGGCCGCAAAGCCGGCGACCGTGCACTGAAATGTCTTGGAAAGCTGCTCCAGAAACGGGCAGATCAGGGAATTTCCTGCAGACTTGGCGGAGATGAATTCCTGATGTTCCTTCCGGACACAGATCCTGATTCCCTGTCTCTGCAGATGGACGATCTGTTCCAGAAATTTCACACCATCACTACCGATGATCCGGAACTCCGGTTTGCCACACTGTCCGCAGGCCTGTGTCTGTGCAGCACCGATGATTCCTTTGAGGACTGCTATTCCAAAGCAGATAAAGCTCTGTATTACGTAAAACAAAACGGCAAAAACCAGTTCTTTTTCTACCAGCAGATCGACCGCAGCACTCTTGCGGCATCCGGTTCCGGAAAGGATCTGGCGCTTGTGGCAGAGTCCCTTCAGAAAAGCGGCATCTATGTAGGTGCTCTTGATCTGAATTACCGGGATTTCGCACGCCAGTATGAATACATGAGTCAGCTTGTCACACGCAGCCAGTGCAGATGTTATCTGGCGATGATCACCATCGAGACACTTGTGGATACAGTTCCTGATATCGACTCCATTGAGCAGGCTCTGGAGTATATGGAACAGGCCATCCGGCAGAATATCCGCCGTGTGGATATCTGTACACGCTACAGCTCCCTGCAGTATCTCATCATACTGTTTGAGCCTGACGAAACGCATATCCCGGACATCATAGAACGTATTTTTACCCAATATTACCGTCAGTGTGACAGCAATGATTTCCAGCCATCCTATGAATACCTGGAAATATCTCCACAGGAGTTATAAATACTCCCATGACATGATAAAGCCATAACAAAAAAGAGGTCGTACTTGACGGCCTCTTTTTTGTTAAAGTTTTGCAAAATATCATTAAGACGTGGCTCTGGAATTTTCCTGCATGAAACTTTTTCCGTATGTTCGATACAGATAAACCGCCATGAAAATAGTCACGGCTTCTGCCAGCGGCATCGTCATCCAGATGCCTGCAACCCCTATAAGCTTTGGCAGGATCAATATGAACACAGCCACCAGGATCAAAGAACGCATTGATGAGATCAATGCCGAAATAAAACCATTTCCCAGGGCAGTAAAATATCCGGAAAGAAATACATTTAAACCAATAAACAGGAAAACCGGACTAAACAGCTTCAGGCCATCCCATGTCAATGTAAATACATTTCCCTCCCCAACGAATAAATGGATGATCTGTTTTCCAAATACAAGTGATACCGTGAGAATCAATACTGAACTGATGGCAATCGTAATAAAACTATATCGTGTTATTTCTCTGATCTTGTCATGATTTTCAGAGCCGTAATTATAGCTTATGATCGGAGCCGCTGCAACGGCAATTCCCATATAAAAAGCAATAAAGAAATAGTAAATATACATAATGATCGTCACAGCCGCAACTCCATCTTCACCAAAATATTGCATGATAATAAGATTAAATAAAAATGTAGTGATCCCGGTAGACATCTCCGTCAGCATTTCACTGCTTCCATTGGTGCAGGATTTCAGAAGAACACTCATGTCGGTCTTCGGTCTGCAAAACCTTATATGGCTGTATTTCAGAAAATAGATAAAGCCGATCAACATGCTTACTGTAATGGAGAGAAATGTTCCCCATGCAGCTCCAAGCGTTCCCAGTCTGAATACAGCCACAAAAATATAGTCGAAAACAATATTAAAAGCCAGACCTGTCAGAGACATGATCATTCCGATGTACGATCTCCCATCCGTCCTCACAAGATATTCGAAAAATAGCTTGAATGACATCGGAACCGATCCTAAAAATATGACAAATGCGTATGGCACCACATGCTCCATCAGGCGCTCACTGCTTCCCAAAAAAATACAGATCGGTTTCAGGAAAAGGATTCCCACAGCTGTAAAAGCAACCGAAAGTACGAGCAGCACGATCGTCATAAAAGTAAATATCTCATTTGCTTCCTGTTCTCTTTTTTGTCCCATCCTCTCTCCTATGATGGCACCTGATCCCGTTGCAAGCATGACAGACGTTCCGAAAATAACACAGGTGATCGGAATAACAATATTAATTCCTGCAAGCGCGTCAGAGCCTGCATACCGGGATACAAAAAATCCATCTATCGTTGTATAAAATGACAAAAAGATCATAGTCAGTACCGATGGGACCAGATATTTTAAAAATTGAGGATAAGACATTTTTGCCTCAAAGTATTTCATTTCTATAAAAGCCTCCTGCTTAGTTACATAATCAGTCAAAATCTCTGGTAATATTCGTAAGCCATTTATTTCTGAAATAGTGGATGAACACCACAGGCATTTTTTCGAACTCATCCAGGGTCATTATAAAATATACCCAGACAGGCGGCAGTTTTAAAACATATGCTGCAAGAAAGGTCAAAGGAACTGCAACAAGCCACATAAATATGGAATCTACGATCATTCCGAACCTGGAATCGCCACCTCCTCTGAAGCATCCGCATATAAGACAGGTATTGATACCCTCTCCTACAAGACGCCAGGTTGTCATGATTATAAAAATACCAAGATAATAAATGGCTGTCTCTGTCAGTTTATCCCGGTAGAAGTCCAGTATCATAGGGCGGACTGCCAGAATAATGGCACATCCGATGAGACTTACGATAATTGTTATTCTCAGCATACGTTTCCCATATTCTCTGGCTGTATCCTTGTGATCTTTACCAAGCTCCTGGCTGATAATGATGGTAGTAGCGTTGGCAAAACCGCGACAGGCAATGGCACCAATGTTTACCACCATAACAGCAACGGCATTTGCGGCAACCATATCATCGCCAATATGGCCAAGGATCGCTGCGAACGCTGAACTGGCAAAGCTCCAGACAACATCATTTATCACAGCCGGAGAAGCAATTTTCATAAAGTCCCTGAACAGAATACCGGATTTCGCACAGAAATATTTTATCCGAAATCTGACATCGGAGCTGTTTAATGAATAGATGAGACAGATCAATACCTCTGCGATCCTGGCAATAACAGTACCAAGGGCAACACCGGTAACACCAAGCTTTGGAAGTCCAAACAGGCCAAAGATAAAGGTGGCATTACAAAATACATTGACACAAAGCGATACAATGTATGTAACAGAAGGCAGCATTATTTTTCCGACACTTCGAAGGGCACTCATGAAAACCTGAGAGAATCCCATAAACATAAAGGAAAATGAGATCACCTTCAAATACTCGCTGCCGGCAGCAATCGTATCCGGACTGTTTGTAAAAATCTTCATGATCGTAGTCGGCATGGAAAAGGAGATAACGAAAAATACAAGAGAAACGATCAGTGAGATCCGCTCCGCCAAGCCGAGAATCTTTTCTACTGTCTTTTTATCACCCTTTCCCCAGTACTGGGCACATAAAACCGAAGTACCTGTAGCCATACCATAATACAAACAGAAAAGAATAAATGTGTACTGGTTGGCAAGAGATGAAGCTGACATGGCAGTCTGGCTTACATATCCCAGCATTACAGTATCCGCAACATTTACTAATGTTCCGATCAGATTTTGGATCATGATCGGAAATGCTAATTTTGATGCATATTTTAAAAAATCTTTTTTATTCAGCATCGGTCAGATCCTCCGTGAATTCCGATAAGATATTTACTTATAAAGAACAGTATATCATATACCCTACAAAACCGCGAGGTTTTTTCAGTATTCTTTCCAATATAATCCTCAATTGTATACTATATTTCACCCTCTGGTCATATTTCCATTGTACATAAAAAAAACAATATCACTTTAACACAAAAAATCATTCTATTTTTTTACTTCTATGATATAATATTTTATTGTGAAACTAATAAAACGAGGTGAACCAGGTGAAGAAAAAAACAATTGTACCTCTTATCGTTTTTTTACTGGGCATATGCCTTGTTGGTTTAATTGTATACAAAATAGACTCACATGAAACTGAACAACAACACATAAAAGCACAATTAAATGCAACAACCTACGGCGAACGTATAAAAAATAAAATTACAAATGGAATTGCGATCACAGATACGCTAAAGCAGATCCTGATCAGTGAAAACGGAAAGATCAGTCAGTTTGACACAATTGCGGAAAATATTATGTCTGACGTTATTGAAAGCATACAGCTTGCTCCGGATGGTAATGTAACAGATATTTATCCTTCTGAGGGAACGGAAGCGAGTAAGATCGATCTGCTCCAGGATAAAGATTGTAGCAAAATTTCCTGTTACGCAAGAGACAATCACGTGATCATTACACAAGGTCCTTTCGATTTAAAACGGGGCGACTGTGGAATTGCTGTCCGCAATCCAGTCTACCTGAAAGATGAAAACAACCAGGAATATTTCTGGGGATTTACCATTGTTATCCTGCGTGTTCCTGACATTTTTTCAGATGCGATCAGTGCACTTTCGGATTTCGGATATGAATACAGGCTCTCAAAAACCGACGCTCCCTGGAGCGATACTTATAAAGTTGTTTATCAGTCAGACAACCAATTAACTCATACTGTTTCTTATGGTTTTACGATAGGGGAAGAGAACTGGACATTAGAAGTAGCTCCTGAAAGCGGATGGAGAGACCTTAGATTACTGGTAATCGTCGGCGGAATGTTTACTACTGTCGTTTTACTTTTCTCAGGTCTTACCCGGGTATGGTTAGTATCGAAAGAAAATAAAAACAAATTTCAAATACTGGCACACACAGATTCTCTCACCGATATTTACAACCGCTATGGATTTGATGAATTAGCCGAAAGGATGATCACTAAAAATCCAAAAACGCATTTTGTGGCCGCACTCCTTGATATTGATGACTTTAAGTTTATTAATGATATTTACGGACATGTCTATGGAGACAGGGCACTAAAGAGTCTTACAGATAGCATGAAGGCTTTTTTCCCAAAAACCACATTACTGGGAAGAAACGGTGGCGATGAGTTCTGCATTCTTCTGCCGGATCATACCTATAAAGAAGCAGGAGAACTGCTGCTGCAATTTACCAAGCTTCCAAAGACATTTTCATGCAAGGGAAAAGAATATCCGTTTTTTATTTCTCTCGGATATGCAGAATATCCAACCTTTGCATCCAGCCGTTCACAGCTTATGCGCTGTGCAGATGCAGCACTTTATGAAATAAAGCTTCACGGAAAAAACGGATGTATGGCTTACAGGGAGGGGCTCCGGTCAGGAGTCCGCAAACAGCTCGGATTTGCATTCAAGGATATCTCTGAACACCTTCCGGGTGCATTTATCATATACAGAGCGGACAAAGATGATGATGAACTCCTGTATGCAAACCATGAGTTCCTTCAAATGACCGGATATAAAAATATAGATGAACTCTTCAGCCTTACAAGGAAAAGCTTCCACAACCTGATCAGGGAAGATGAACAACAGCAGATAGAAACAAGCATCTGGAAACAGATCGATGCCGGCAATAACAATGACTATATCCACTTTCATCTTCGAAAAGCAGACGGCACTTACCTTTCTGTTCTTGATCACGGAAGGATTGTGGACAGCCAGCAATACGGAAGAGTATTTTATGTATTGTTTATGGACTGGGAAGCTATGCATGTTCATTACAGTGATAAATTTTCCGGCTAAGGTACAGACATCTCAGTCTGTATCTTAGCCGGCTGTTTTTTTCCTAAACAATTCAACATCTTATAATATGTATTCCATCTGCCTTTCTTTTGTCCGCATTCCCATTTTTTCATAAAATTTTTCTGCTGAAGTATTTCCTGCCCACACATTCAATGTCACTTCATAGCATCCCAGCTGCTTTGCTTCTTTTTTTACATATTCAAACAGGCTTTCCCCAATATGCTGACCTCGTGTCTCCTGATCGACACACAGGTCATCTATAAAAAGAGATTTAAACGGTACCATATTGTTTGAAAAAGGCTGCTCCTTTAATTGACAAAATGCATACCCCACACAAACATCAGCCTCATCCGCTGCAACATATACTGGCTTTTCTTCATTTTTCAAAAGCTCTGCTAATTCGTCTGTCTTATATTTTGTTGTGCCCGGAATAAAGATATCAGGCCTTATATCTGCATGGATCTGCAGCACCTGTCCTAACAATTCCAGAATCCTCGGAATATCTTTTTCTTCTGCTTTTCTGATGAACATTTTTTTCCTCCTATTTTTCAATAACTGATTTCATAGATTCTTTATACATACACCATAATACCATCATGTGAACGCTTATAACAATAGAATCACTTTAAGCAGTCTCACTTTCCTTTTGCATTATAATGAAAAAGTTTATCGTTTTCCGTGATGTATATCACATTTTTATTCCTGAATCCGTATCATTACAGACAGTCAGCTCAAAATGGTTTCTGTTTGTTTTTATATGCCCTTCTTTTTGCAGCTTTGATATCTCCGAAGACATTGCCGCACGGTCAATGCAAAGATAATCTGCCAGCTGCTGCCGGTCAAAAGGAATATCAAAGGATAACGATGCCTGTCTGATAGATACCGACGACAGATAGGACAACAGCTTATCCCTTGTCGTTCGCTTGCCAACATGTGTGATCTTATCGTTGAGGATCAGGATCTTATTTGCCAGGACACCGACCAGGTTACGGATCAGCTTCTGATGATGGTCACATACTGTTGGGCAGGAAACCAGAAGCCTTTGAACATTTAATAAAATAATCTCACAATCTTCGTCTGCTACCACACTGACATTCAGAACAGCTCCCGGACTTGCTGCATATGGTTCACCAAAAAAATCTCCTGCATGACATTTTGACAGAATATTCCGATGTCCCCACAGGTCTTCCTGAATAACAAGAACACAGCCTGCCACCACAAGTCCCATTACTTCGGTAGAGTCTCCGGCTCTGAAAATATAAGAATCCCGTTTTCTGGAGATCGTTGCTGCATTTACACAATGCAGTATGGATAATATCTCATTATCAGTAAGACCTTTAAAGAAAGGGCTCGTTCTTAGAATGGGTAAATATTTTTTCAAAATTAATCCTCCTGTTGGAAATCAAACATACACGTTGTAATTATTATACTATACTCCTAACAGAAACCAAGGATAAATACTACTAGTCAAGGATAAAATAATAAGAAAGATCCTTCGAAAAAATCACAGAATAAAAGGAGAATACAATAATGGATAAAAAAATGTTTTGTTTTCAGTGTGAACAGACTGTCGGGTGTACCGGCTGCACCGGAAATGTCGGTGTCTGTGGAAAAAAAGCAGATACAGCGAAATTACAGGATGAACTGACAGGTGCGTTGATCAGTCTGGCTAAAGCTGCCGACAGCACGGAAACTATTTCAAAAAGAACCGGACAGATCATAATCGAAGGACTGTTTACTACAGTTACAAATGTAAGTTTTGACAATGCAGCAATCGAAAACATGATACAAAAAGTCAGAGCTGAAAAAGAAAGACTGGCTCCTGACTGCAGAACAAAGGAATATGATCTTCAGCAGCTGTGGAATGCCAATGAAGATATCCGCTCCTTGAAATCTCTTATTCTCTTTGGTATCCGCGGAATGGCTGCCTATGCCTATCATGCAAATGTTCTGAATTATGAAGATGCCGAAGTGAATCAGTTCTTCTGCGAGGCATTATCTAAGATCGGTTATGAAGAAAGCACAGAAGCACTACTTTCCACAGTACTCAAAACAGGAGAGATCAATCTGAAGTGCATGGCACTTCTTGATAAGGCAAATACAGAAACCTATGGAACACCAGAGCCAACTGATGTTACACTTACAGTAGAAAAAGGGCCTTTTATTGTCGTGACCGGACATGACCTGAAAGATCTGCAGCTTTTACTTGAACAGACTGAGGGAAAAGGAATCAATATCTATACACATGGTGAAATGCTCCCTGCCCATGCCTATCCATGCTTAAAGAAATACGCTCACCTGAAAGGCAATTTCGGAACTGCATGGCAGAATCAGCAGAAAGAGTTTGACCATCTTCCGGCCCCGATCCTCTACACTACCAACTGTCTGATGCCTCCAAAAAGCAGCTACGCTGACAGAGTATTTACAACAGAAGTGGTTGCATTCCCGGGAGCTGTCCATATTGACGAGAAGAAAGATTTCACACCGCTTATTGAAAAAGCACTGGAGCTGGGCGGTTACAAAGAAGATCGTATGTTCTCCGGTATCAACGGCGGAAAAAAAGTAACAACCGGTTTTGGTCATGCAGCCATCCTGTCCCATGCAGGTACTGTAGTAGAGGCTGTAAAATCAGGTGCGATCCGCCATTTCTTCCTGGTTGCCGGCTGTGATGGTGCCAAACCAGGTCGAAACTATTATACGGAATTTGTAAAGCAGACACCTTCTGACAGTATCGTTCTCACCCTGGCATGTGGAAAATTCCGTTTCAATGATCTCGATCTGGGAGAGATCGGTGGTCTTCCACGACTGATGGATATGGGTCAGTGTAATGATGCTTATGGTGCGATCCAGGTTGCTGTGGCACTTGCAGATGCATTTGGATGTTCTGTAAATGAGCTTCCGCTTTCCTTCGTACTCTCCTGGTATGAACAGAAAGCAGTCTGTATCCTGTTAACCCTCCTGCATCTGGGTATCAAAAATATCCGTCTTGGTCCTTCTCTTCCGGCGTTCCTTTCTCCTAATATTCTGAACTTTCTGGTTGAAAATTATGGTATTGCACCTATCACCACACCGGAAGAGGATATCAAAGCACTGATGAACCAGTAAAAGTAAATTTTTCAAAGCCTTTACAAAATCAACAAAGCCGATACAGGATTCCAAAAGTCCTGCATCGGCTTTATTTACAGGTCTGAAGACTCGGATCAGCCGACAACACTTTTAAACATGTGCAGCGATATTCTGATGGAGTTAAATGATAACGTTTTTTAAACAATCTGCAAAAATAATCAACGTTATGAAATCCGCTTTCATAAGCGATCGTTTTTACTTTTTTATTCGTATTTTTCAATAACCAGGAAGCTGCCTGAAGTCGATATCCTATCAGATAATTAACCGGTGTAGTATGTAAAAAACGGTGGAACAAATTAAGTGCAGTACTTTTGCTGATTCCTATATGCGAAGCAATTTCATCCAGAGACAAATTGCGATTATAGTTTTCATGTATATATTGCATGATCAACTGCACTCTTTTCTGTGCAACTTCATCCACTGTCTGTACATCTCCTTTATCAGATAACTTTACATTTTCATAAAAAGTCAGCCATAAATCCTGCAGCAATGCCAAAGTAGCAAGTTCTTTTATTTTCTCATTCCTCTGTATTTCCATTATTTTTATCATAGTTTGTATAATCTTTGTTTGCCATAGTTCATCAGGCTGAAAACGCTGGAAATATATATTCGATGAAATGATTGGCAAGATATATTTTTTATAGATCAGGCTGTTCTCCGGCGCAATAAATTCCGGCATACATACAAAGTTAGGAATGATACCACCTGATGATGCGTAAAAGCGGTGCAATATTTTAGAATTAATAAAAATTGCTTCTCCTTCTGACAATATAATCTGTTTTTCTCCTATTCCGCATGTAACTTGTCCGGACTCGACATATAAAAACTCAAATTCTCTGTGCCAGTGCCACTCAATACAATGAAAATCAAACAATTCCAGATTATCATAATAATACTGGAATGGATAATCACTGCTTCCATGCTGTTTAATTTCCATGAACTCCTCGTCTGTAAGTATTTTATTATAATCCATCCCATATCACGTTCTTTCTTTTTTACGATATTATACAGTATTTCTATAATTTAATTCAATGTATATATCTGATATTTGCTATATAATCAAGTAAAAAAAGGAAAGAGGTATTCTTATGATTTTTAAATGGATGAATGAAAGTGAGATCAACATTGAGGGCGACAAAATTGAAATAACCGCACCACCCAGAACAGACTTTTTTGTGAAAGTATTGATGAATGTGAAGATTGAACATAAAACTGTTAAAAACATTCGGAGAGGAAAATAAAAAATGAATGCTGTAAAAAAAACTAACTACCATAAGACAAAAATAGCCTGTTATATGGGATTTATCACACAGGCTATTGCGGCAAACTTCACACCGCTTCTTTTTTTGAAATTTCACAGTGACTACCATATTTCTCTCGGTAACATTGCTCTGATATCCACTTTCTTCTTTTTCACACAGCTTCTGGTTGATCTGTTCTGTGCCAAATTCGTAGATCATATCGGATATCGTGTGTGCATTGTTGCATCAGAAATATTTGCTGCATTGGGTCTTCTTGGACTGGCATTTTTACCTGATTTTTTACCTGATCCTTTTATTGGAATTATATGTAGTGTTATTGTTTATGCCATCGGAAGCGGTTTAATAGAAGTACTTTGCAGTCCTATTATCGAGGCCTGTCCGTTTGAAAACAAAGAAGCAACTATGAGTCTGCTCCATTCATTTTACTGTTGGGGAGCTGTTGGGACAATTTTGATTTCCAGCTTATTTTTCCTGATATTTGGAATAGACAGTTGGAAGTGGCTCGCCGTAATATGGGCAATCATTCCTGCAATTAATACTTATAACTTCATGACCTGTCCCATCGAATCTCTGGTTGACAATGGTTCTGGAATGGAAATTAAGGATCTGTTTTCCAAGCCATTTTTCTGGGTTGCAATATGTCTGATGATCTGTTCCGGAGCTTCTGAACTTGCAATGGCTCAATGGGCATCTGCTTATGCAGAATCAGCACTGGGATTATCAAAAGCTCTGGGAGATCTAACAGGTCCATGTATGTTTGCAGTAACAATGGGAATCAGCCGTATAATTTTTGGTAAATATGGAGAACAGTTAGATTTAATGAAGTTTATGAGTGGTTCAGGCATATTATGCGTTGTCTGTTATCTGCTTACTGCTTTGTCATCCAACCCGATCATCGGACTGATCGGTTGTATTGCATGTGGATTTTCAGTTGGAATCATGTGGCCTGGAACCATCAGTATTTCCTCAAAAACTTTTCCAACAGGTGGAACGGCTATGTTCTCTCTTCTTGCCATGGCAGGAGATTTAGGTGGCAGCATTGGACCTGGAATTGTTGGTCGTATCACTCAGAATGCTGGAAATAATATTAAGATCGGCATGGGATTCGGACTTATTTTTCCAGTAATTCTATTGTTTATGTTATTCCTGCTGTATCGGAAGAAGATATCAAAGCACTGACTTATTGATTGTAATTATATTTTTTCACTCTGCAAACCCGGAAGCTGTATCATCACTTTGTTGCCAGATACTATAGACCTGATACAGCATTGAGCGGAACCTGAAGATTTCTGGTAAAATTGTCATGATTTCCGCATGCCAGCCTCTTCATCTGTACCCGCATTGCAAAACTCAGATTTAATATCATCATGATCGCAGTACGTGCCACACGTTCTGTGCTGTATGCCAGGATATTACAAACTGTAATCCCCTTCTTCCGTGCTGCTATCAGTCGGCCATGATCTCCGAAGAGCCACATAGGATATTAAAAAGTTCGCAAACCAACCGGCTGGTACAGCAAGCCAGACAAATACAATGCCAAAACGCGGTGCACAGATCAATGCAACAGACAGGCGGATCGCCAGGTTCACCATATTTGCAATGAGGAATGGGCGCATGATCCCAAGACCACGAAGAACCCCATCGGTTGCCATTTTGATTCCCATAAAGATGAAGAAGTAACCAAGCCATCTCATATAACCCTCGGATACCTGATAGGCCAGGGCAGTTCCATCTTTACCAAGGAATAGCGAGGAAATCTGCGTGTGCAGTGTTTCAATGACTATAAAAGCAAGAACTGCAAAACATACATCTAACACCAGTGCAGCGTGATATCCTTTTTTGATCCGTTCAATTTTCTTTGCACCAAGATTCTGGGAAACATATGGGGAAACCGCATTGCCAATAGAAACAAAAATCAATGAAAAAACATTCTCTACCCGCATCGTCGCCGCATACCCCGCAAGTGCCTGTGTACCGAAGGGATTTACAACAGCCTGTACGATCATCATACCGATGGACACTGTAGACTGCTGAAGAACCGAAGGTACAGCAATTTGAAGCATGGAATGTAACTCCTGCCTGTCAAACCAGTCAAAGCGACTTTTATATCGACGCATCCGGCTAAGGAAAAGCAAAAGTGAAAACACCGCAGAAATTCCCTGTGCTATAAGAGTCGCAAGGGCTGCACCAAACACACCGAGACCAAGTCCGGCCACCATCCAGAGATCCATAAAAATATTTAAGATTGACGAAAATATCAGGAGCCCCAGCGGGATTTTTGATTCGCCTATGGAAGTAAACATATTGGAAAGAATGTTATACATAAACAGAAAAGGAAATCCCACGAAATAGACCCGCAGATATAACACTGCATCATCCAGTATATCGCCAGGGGTTTGTAACACACTCATCATCCAGTGGGAAAAGCAAAATCCAAAAACCCCAAGGACTATACTTAGAATTAAAAAGCTAAACAAGGATGTTGACACGATGGTCTTCATTTTTCCATACTTCCTGGCACCGAAATAACGGCTCACCAGCACACCGGCACCGACACCTGCCCCCAGTGCCACACAAATAAAAACATTGGTCAGCGCTGCACAGGCCCCGACAGCTGCAAGTGCGGAGGAACCAACAAATTGGCCAACGATGATAGAGTCAGCCATATTGTATATTTGCTGAAAAAAGCTGCCCAAAATCATTGGCATTGCAAAAACCGTCAGCGCTTTAAGAGGCGCATCTGTAATCAAATACTCATCTTTTGACATTATCCTATTCCTCCACAGGTTTCATAATTTCACTTATTGCTACACTGCCCGGCGTTATCAGCTGCAGCTGCAATACGATCTTATCACGTATTAAAGATATTAAAGGATTACGGCTATAGAAATCAGACCCCAAAGCTGAGACGTTCTCTCAATGAATTTCCCGACCGATCCATTCCATGATCACATTTACAACATATTCCTGTTCCGCTTCTGTCAATTCCCGTCCTTTCGGAATACGATGCCATTTTTCCAGACATCCCCTGCAACAGGTAGCTGTGGCATGCTGGGCTACAAAAACCGGATGCCCTCTCATCGGTGTCTGTTTTCCATCATTTGGTATTTCTGCCGGTGCAAGACGCTTTCTGATAAAATCACAGGCATGCTCACGTACTTTCTCCATTCCCTTTTCTGATACATAACTCCGATCGTTTGCCTTCAGGGAAAAACTGCTTCTGAACTTTGACTGCGACAGGCGTTTCCAGAGATTCCCCTCATAAACTGCCGGTGTCTCACATGCCATAGAAGGCTGGATGCTGCCCTTATAGACGATCATCTTCTTACTGTCACTTCCGTTCTCATTTGCGGTCTCGTCTACTGCTTCTTTCAAAAGCTGTGCCTTCACTTCCTGTGCTTCTTTGCTGTCCGGCTGCAGACGTCTTGCCAGACATGTATTTCTGCCAGTTGTCGTTTCATTTTTTATCGCATAATACACAGCTTTCTTCTCTCCGACAAGTACCAGGATCTTTTTCGCCCTGGTCACACCCGTATAAAGGAGATTTCTCTGCAGCATGACAAAATGACTCATGGTAAATGGCATGACAACGATTGGATATTCGCTTCCCTGGGATTTGTGGATCGTCACTGCATAGGCAAGCGCCAGTTCGTCCAGCTCTGTCACATCATAGACTACTTCCCGTTCATCAAACAGAACTGTCAGTTCCCGTTCTTCCACGTCAACTTTTGTGATAGTCCCAATATCTCCGTTGAATACTTCCTTATCGTAATCATTCCGGATCTGCATCACCTTATCCTTCAGCCGGTACTGTGTGCCGCCTCTCCGCAGAAAGATCTTTGACGGATTCATGGCTTCCTGCAGCACCTGGTTCAGATTTACTGCCCCACATTCGCCTCTCTGCATCGGAGTCAGCACCTGAATATCCTGCAGTGGATCTACATGATAGTATCTCGGCAGGTTCGTCTTACAATATTGGACGATAGTATCCACCACTTCCTGATTACTCTCTTTGGTGGCAAAGAAAAAGTCGGCATCTTTCCCACCTCTCATATCAATGCCTTCCCCTTTATTGATCCGGTGTGCATTCATGATGATCCGACTTCCCTGTGCCTGACGGAAAATCCGTGTCAGACGAACTACCGGAACACATCCGGAATCAATGATATCTCTGAGAACATTGCCCGCTCCGACACTTGGCAGCTGATCAATGTCGCCTACCAGAATCAGAGACATCTGCTGCGGCAATGCTTTTAAAAGATTATACATCAGCATAATATCGATCATGGAACATTCATCTAGTATCAGCACATCTCCTTCCAGCGGATGTTCTTCATTTTTCTGATAGCCTTCCGGAGGTTTATATTCCAATAACCGGTGAATCGTTTTTGCTTCCATTCCAGTTGCTTCTGACATTCTCTTTGCTGCTCTTCCAGTCGGCGCAGCAAGAATGATCTGACATCCAGCCTGCTTATATGCAGAAATAATTCCCAGAGTTGTTGTAGTCTTTCCGGTTCCAGGTCCACCGGTCAGCACCATGACCTTAGAGGAAACCGCTGTCTTTACCGCCTGCCACTGAATCTCGTCATAAGTAATTTCTGATGAAGCTGCTACTTTCTTCAATATTTCTTCCGTATCCTCAGATTTCTTCTTTCCACAGGACATCAACCGAAGCAGCCGCTTTGCACAGCCACTTTCTGAAAAATAATATGGGGGCAGATAAATTGCTTCCCGATCTTCTGCTTCATCTCTGATCACATCATTCGTGCGGATCATCTCATCCAAGGTGATCTCCAACTCCGGTTCTTCCACTTCCAGAAGTTCCTTTGCCCTTCCAGTCAGCTGTTCTCTTGTTGTATAACAATGACCTGCTTCTGCCAGCTTATTCAATGTATAAAAAATACCACTGCGCAGACGGACAAATTTGCCTTTGTCAATCCCCATCTTCTGTGCAATGGAATCCGCTGTCTTAAATCCAATTCCCCAGATGTCATCTGCAAGCCGGTATGGGTTCTCCTTTACGATCGCAATGCTCTCACTTCCATACGTCTTGAAAATCTTTGTCGCATGAGAGGTGCTGACCTCATGACTCTGCAGAAAAAGCATGATATTCTTGATCTCTTTCTGCTCCTGCCAGCTTGTTTTGATCCGGTCTACACGTACTTTTCCTATACCTGATACTTTGAGCAGTTCATCTGGTGTCTCTTCAATAACATCCAGTGTATCCTTCCCGAATTTTTCCACAATTCTTTTTGCAAACTTTGGACCAACGCCCTTCACCAGACCGGAACCAAGATATTTTTCGATTCCATATACTGTAGCAGGAAGTGTCTCCTCAAATTTCTCCACCAAAAACTGCCGCCCATATTTGGCATCCATCTTCCACATACCTTCCAGAGACAGCACAGAACCAACATGGGTATCCGGCATCGTGCCAACTACTGTGACAAGATCACTGTAATTCTTCACCGCACATTTCAGAACCGTGTAGCCATTGTCGGCATTCTGATATGTAATTCTCTCAACTACACAACGTAAGTGCTCCATGCCCGTCTCCTTCTACTCATAATTCATTACAAATGACCACAGAATAAAATGCTCTGATCCATAAAAGATCACCAACATACATCCGCTTTACGGCAGAATCTCAAGCCAGTAGCCATCTGGGTCTACGATGAAATTTCTTCTCCTTTTGTACATTCTGTGTTTCTAATGCGTGACTTATATTGCGGATATTCAGTAATAAACCGCTTAATTACATTGGCATCATTCCAGTAATGCATTGGAAAAATGACATTGCAATCTACATTTTTAAGGAAATACAGGATCCCGTCAGCATAGTGATCTCCCTGTCTCGGATCCAAGGGAACAAATGCAGCGTCAAAATGCATACCCTTGATTTTCCTGATCGCCGCGCGATATGCTGAAGTAAGTCTCTGGTTATCAGCTTTCGACCCACCATCCCAATACCAGTCGTTTAAATCACCGGCATGATAAATGGTACCTTCCTTTGTTTTGACAATAAATGCGACACCACTATCGTTAGATAGCAATGTATCAACTTTGGTTTCATTATCCAAACTATAAGCTTGATCATGATAAACATATGTGATCTTCATATCCGACAAATGATTCCTTTTTCGTATATCATTCGCCAGGATTGCCTGATAAGTCATTCCCATATCATCAAGGATCCCAAAAATTTGTGGGTTAAAATGATCCTTATGGAAGTGACTGCAAAAAACGATCACTTCTTTCTCCTTGTCAAGATTCGGTAATTCACCCTTGTAATAATCAAAAATATAGTAGCAGTCTCTGGTCTCAACCAAAAATCCACTATGGTTAATGTAAGTAATTTTCATAATATCACCTATATAAATTAACGCCGGTACCGGATAGCAAATCTTTCTTTGCCATGTTTATTTTTCCTTTTTCGAGCGTTTGTAAATTTCACGACAACAGCATTTCTAATGCAGATTTTATCGTATTTTTTAGATTCCGTCCATCCTTTATCCACAGCTGGTAGAAAAATGTGAAATGATACTTTTACAAATTCTATTACTTGTTGTTAGTTCATAATTTATGTATAATCCTGTCTTTGACAGTCCTCTTTCACAGTGTTAATATCCTGCACCAGTGTCCGTATTTTTCAGGATCTTAATAAGACGGCTTGTTCCAAGACGCTCTGCGCCAAGACTGATAAATTTTTCTGCATCATCGAAGGATGAAATTCCACCTGCTGCCTTAACTTTTACATCTTTTCCAATATATTTCTTCATCAGCTCTACATCTGCAAAAGTTGCTCCCGCTGTAGAAAATCCGGTAGAAGTTTTGATAAATTCTGCTCCTGCATTTGTAACGATCTCACACATTTTAATTTTCTCTTCTTCGGTAAGAAGACATGTCTCAATGATAACTTTAAGGATTCTTCCATCACAAGCTTCATGGATCGCACGAATCTCATTCTCTACTTCCTCATATCTTCCATCCTTTAAAAATCCGATGTTAATAACCATATCGATTTCTGAAGCACCATTTGCAATGGCGTCTTTTGTTTCAAATACCTTTACAGCAGTTGTATTATATCCGTTCGGGAAACCGATCACTGTACAAATCGGAAGTTTTCCCTCTACATATTCCGCTGCCTGTTTTACGTAAGCAGCCGGAATACATGCAGATGCAGCCTCATATTTCATGGCATCATCCAGGATTCCTCGAATATCATCCCATGTTGCAGTCTATCCAAGTAATGTGTGATCCACCTTTTTTAATATATCTTTTTTATCCATTTTACGTTCCTTTTACTTCAGCTCATCCAGAAGAGAACTTCCAATTGTTCCCTCCGGCATCTTAACTTCAAAATTATCTGCGATCGTTGCACCGATTACTGCAAAAGTATTCTGATCTTCCAGTTTTCCGTATCCCTCCATAGATGGAGAATAAGCAAAAAATGGTACTTTTTCTCTTGTGTGATCAGTTCCTGTATGCGTCGGATCATTTCCGTGGTCAGCTGTAATGATCAGAAGGTCATCCTCACGAAGCTCATCAAGAAGTTCACCAAGTTTTACATCAAATCTTTCAAGTTCCTCTGCATATCCCTTTACATTGCGTCGATGTCCCCAAAGAGCATCGAAATCTACAAGATTTACAAAACAAAGCCCCTCAAACTCTCTTTTCGCAATGTCAATTGTCTGCTCCATTCCATGAACAGAGCTTTTTGACTTATTAGACTCTGTCAGTCCCTCGCCGTCAAAAATATCAAAAATCTTTCCAACGGAGATCACATCATAACCTGCATCCTTCAATGCATTAAGCGCAGTTTTTCCGTAAGGCTTCAGTGCATAATCATGGCGGTTGCTGGTACGTTTGAACTCACCTTTTTTCTTGCCAAGGTAAGGTCTTGCAATAACACGTCCGACTTTCCACTCATCCCTCATGGTGATATCACGGGCGATCTCACAGCAGCGATACAATTCATCCAGTCCGAAAGTCTCCTCGTTTCCGCAGATCTGCAATACAGAATCAGCAGATGTGTAAACGATCATATGACCGGTAGCGATTTCTTCCTCAGCCAGTTCATCCAGGATCTCTGTTCCGCTGGAGCTCTTGTTTCCAATTACTTTATGTCCCGTTCTCTTCTCAAGCTCATCGATCAGCTCTTTTGGAAATCCGGTCTCTGTAAAAGTCTTAAACGGTTTTGTGATGTGAAGCCCCATCATTTCCCAGTGTCCTGTCATAGTATCTTTTCCGGTACTGGCTTCTTTTAAAAATGTATAATAACCCATTGGTCGCTCCACTGCTGCAACCTGTTTCAACGGATGAAGATTTGCAATTCCAAGCTTCTGAAGGTTTGGAATCGTAAATTCATCTACATTCTGGGAAATATGTCCCATAGTATCTGTTCCTTCATCCCCGTACTGGGCTGCGTCCGGCATTTCTCCTGCCCCAAAGGAGTCTATTACAATAGTAAATATTCTCTTATATTTCTTCATAATTTTTGTCTCCTTTCTGCTGTCTTACTTATGGATCTTACATATTTACAACAACTTTTGTTACTAATTCCTTGAAGGATTTCGCTACGCGGTCTGCTGTTTCCTGCACTTCTTTATGGTTAAGCTCTTTTTGGGAAATTCCTGCTGCCATATTTGTGATGCAGGAAATTCCACAGATTTCCATTCCCATGTGTCGGGCAGCCATAGCTTCGCATGCGGTGCTCATTCCAACTGCATCTCCACCCCATCTCTGTGCAAGTCTTACTTCTGCAGGAGTCTCATAATTTGGTCCTGTAAACTGTACATAAACACCTTCCTGAAGTTTGATGTCACATTCTTTTGCACATTTGCGGATCACATCCTGAAGACGACGGCTGTATACCTCACTCATATCCGGAAATCTGGTTCCCAGCTCATCCATGTTCGGTCCTATCAGAGGGCTTGGAACTCCCGTTGTAATGTGATCTGTGATCATCATGAAATCTCCCGGTTTATAGGAAGGATTAGCTCCTCCTGCTGCATTGGTGAGAAGGATTTTTTTCGCACCGAGCATTCCCATAAGACGCGTTGGAAGAACAACATCTGACATTGCGTATCCTTCATAATAATGAACACGTCCCTGCATGATTACAACCGGTGTTTTCTCCACATACCCAAACACAAAACGTCCCTTATGTCCTTTTACAGTAGAAACCGGAAATCCCTCTATGTCCGTATAGTCGATGGTCTGTTCAATCTGAATTCCATCTGCAAAATCTCCAAGTCCGGATCCAAGGATCAGTGCAACTTCTGGTTTGAAATCAATTTTCTTTCTTACGCTTTCCAGGCATGTCATTAATTTTTTATACATGATTACTTCTTCCTTTCTTTTGGGTGTTGTCATTATATTTATGCTTTTTTCATAAAGGCAATTCCTCTGCAATGGTCTTTCCAATGCCCTGCGCGCCTCCCGTCACAATCACTACCTTATTGTTAAACTCCATATAAAATCCTCCCCAAAAATCCGCTTTCTATTTCTGTTGCCACAACATTGTGTATTCTTTTTCACCAGTAGCATCATCGAATCCTTCGCATTGAATATCGAATCCTTCGCATTGAATATCGAACCCTTCTCTTTGGTAAAAAGAGATGGCTCTGGCATTCTTCTGGTATACGTTTAATCGCAATCTAACTTTTTTATTCTTGATATACTCTAATAAAAGTTTACCTATACCACATGACTGCATTTCATCAGAAACAAAAATACCTTCCATGTATTCGTTACTTAATCCGACAAATCCCTGAATCATTTTATCATCTTCATACACATAGACTTCCGCTTGTAACATCATTTCTTTCACTAATTCATAATTACTTGTCCAATATTGCTCAGGAATAAAATAATGTGCTTTTAAATTAGTCTTTAACCATATGTCAGCGACTCTATCAATATCTATGTTCTGCATCTTTCTGATCATAACAAATATTCTCCACCAACTTTGATTTCTCTGTAACAACCAATCAGCTATATCGTGAATCTCAACCAGAACCACAACCAAAATCTAATATCCTTGAACCTACCGGAAGCATTTTAGCGAACCGCTCCTGTACAACCGTAAAATCTACCAACCGAGTCCCCTGGACAAACATATCCGCATTTTGATTATAATATTCTATTGTTTTGTCCAGGAAGTTTCTCCTCGATCTTAGCTTATTTCATGTACCTTCGGATTTTATCTATCAAAGTGACGTCTGCCGGTAACCAGGCAACACTATTTAACTGATCCTTTGTAAGCCATTTTGCCGCCTCTGCTTCCTTTAGTTCAAGATGGCCTTTTGTAACCTCCGCCCAAAAACAATCCATCGAAAGGTGAAAGGTTGGATAATCAAACTCTATCGTATCAATCAACTCACCGACCTTAATTTTCGTATCCAGTTCTTCCATAATTTCTCTTACAAGCGCCTGCTGTGGTGTTTCTCCTGGTTCTACTTTTCCGCCTGGAAATTCCCATCCTCCTTTTAATTCACCATAGCCTCGTGCTGTTGCAAATATTTTATTCTTCTCTTTTATATTGTCGCAGATAATCGCTGCAACTACTTTTATTGTCTTCATGTATTTCATACCTCCAACCATTTATGCCGTAATATTTGACTGTAAATATCTTAATAAATCCTCCCGCACTGCATGATGCATTTTCATAGTGACCTTCGTAATTGGCTGCATACGGCCACGATTGTCTTCTTTATGCGCATTTCTGGCTTCTAATACATCAAATTGCCCCATATAGTAGAAGCTTGTCTCCGCATCTGATTTTTTTACAAATAAATGCTTTCTTTGTGCTTCAAGTACATCCTTCATATAAGAACTATCCAGGCCTTTCCCAATCTGAGAATCCCATTTGAAAATCAGATCATCCTCAAAAGCATCCGCATAATCAGGTTTTCCTTCTACATAGTTTTTTTCATCCTGACTTTCTTCTTTGTGATATGTAATAAAGATGAAAACATCATCTTCAATTCGTTTCATACCATACATAATAGAAGATAAATCCTTGCCACAATTCATAAGAAAGCTTACATCTCTTCTGGAATACTTTTCATATAATACAAACGGACTATCCACAATTCGTCCCGAAAAATATTTATCCTTATATCTGGCAATACCGACTTTTATAATATCTTCCACCTGTGTGTAGAAATGAATATGTGCAAGTCTTTCTGTGTAACTTTGCAATCTTCGGATCATTCCTGATTGATCATTTTCCAGAATATCAATCTGACAAAATTTCTGATATTCTGCTTCTTTACTCACGAAATGTCCCTGCAGCACCTGAATTGCTTCATTAACCTGTGATATGCTGATCTCAATTCCATAGGTCTTTTGATATTCTTTTATAAAATCTGCAGTCCCGATATAATCTCTATAAAGCAATTGATTCAATATTGCAAGTTCATCAGGACGCACTCCTGAGAGAACCGTTTTGGATAAATACTCCAGTGTTAATTTCTCCTGTTCGTTTAAATCATTCTTGTATTTATCCTTTTCCATTGCCTGCATAAAGGCATAATATGTTTTATATTCTCTAATAATTACCAGTGGATCAATTTCCTGATTTTCATAGAAATCATACAGAAGCGGAACCCGTCCTAACCGATTCTTCAAAGAAACATAGCTTTCTTTGATCAGCGTTTTCATCCCCTTGATTTTGTCAATAGACTTAAATATCTTATCCTTGGAAATCTCATCAAAATGAACCGTTGAAGCACCTGGTATTGTACTATTTCCACTGATTACATATTTGCGGATCACATCAGCGTTATAAGAACGATCTCCTGATAAAGCTACCGGAATCATAAAGTTATTATTATAGTTTCCAATAAAATCCAAAATAACAACATATTCTTTTCCGGGCGCCTTTCTAAGACCTCGTCCCAACTGCTGAATAAATACAATCGGAGACTGCGTCGGTCTAAGCATAATGACCTGATTTACCTCAACAATATCCACACCTTCATTTAATATATCTCGTGAAAAAATATAATCCAAAGGCTGCATCTCTTCCGTTGTATCCGCTTCATCCATTGCCAGTCTCTCAAATGCCTTCTGTCGTTTTTCTTCGCTATCAGAACCACTAAGAGCAATTGTACGATATCCCAGAGCATTAAACTTTCTCGATAATTCTTCACACTCCTTAACACGACTACAGAAAATAAGTCCTCTTACACGATCACCGCTATAGCCATAATATTCCGACTGTTCAATCACATGCCTCACTCTCTCATCACTGGTAAGCTGATTGAACTCATCATCTGTCAGCTTCGTAGCCTGCAATGTTTTGTCATCCAGAGAAACAACCTCACTGATGCCAAAATAATGAAATGGACAAAGCAGATTGTTTTCCATTGCCTGCTGCAAACGGATTTCATGAGCGATCTGATAATGGAAAATCTCATATATATTTTTACCTTCCTGATTATCATCTCTTTTATCCGGTGTCGCAGTCATCCCTAAAAACAACTTCGGATTAAAATAATCAATAACCTTTGTATAAATATTGTTGGAACTATGGTGAGCCTCATCCAAAATGATACAGTCAAAAGCATCCGGCTGGTACTGAAACAAATGAGTATCTCTATTCAAGGTTTCTACTGTGGCAAAAACATAATCTTTCTCATATTCATAAGACCCTGCTCCCACCAATCCCATTGTCACCTTCTTATCAAAGACTTTTTCAAAAGATTTTTTAGCCTGCTTCGCAAGTGTTACACGGTGAACCAAAAATAACACTCTTTTGAAACCAAGCTCACGCATAGCAAATGCGGATGCATATGTCTTTCCAGTTCCCGTCGCGGAGATCAGCAATGCCCGCTCTTCTCCCTGCTCCAGAATCTTTCGCAAATTCGCAATAAATCTCTCCTGCATAGAGTTTGGCTTTAATCTATATTTTTCCAGCGACGGAATTTCTTCGCTTTTCGCGATTTCCCGCTGGTGTTTTATGATATTGTAGCGCTCTTTGTAGACTTCATAAAAATCATCGTAAGACAATGCATACTCACTGTTCCAGAGATTATGAAATTCTTCCACAATTTCTTCTGCGACTTCTCCGTTTTCTGTGGATATCAGTTTCGTATTCCACTCTTTATTAACCGTAAGCGCCGCACTTGTCATATTGGAACTTCCGATGATGATTCGATAAATCTCTTCCTTCTTGAAAATGTATCCCTTCGTATGGAAACCATTTCCAGCAGCTTCCACGTCGTACATTTTCAACGTAATGTTTTTCAATCCATTGAGTTTCTCAAGTGCTCTCGGTTCGCTGAAATTCAGATAATTGGTCGTAAGAATCTGTCCTTTAATGCCCTTTTCCTCAAGCCCTTTTAACGTCTGCAGGAGCGGTGTCACACCACCCATCGTGATAAATGCAACACTAATCTGAAACTGATCACAGCGCAGCAATTCATCCTCCACAGATGAAATAACTTTCTTCCCATCTTCCGGATTATTCGACACAAATGCTGGCTTATACGCCAGATTTGCTGCCACAGAACCATTTATATAAGCAGCATTTAAGCCGCTTTTCAATTCATTGATCACATTCGCATCCATTAATGTAGATCTCCCTCTCGTTTCGTGGTGAGCAAAACAAAATACTCTGCTTTATTATACCTTATGGGAGAGGGTTTGTCATTGAAATCTCCAGGAAGCAAGCGTGGCAAAGGCAGCCGAAAGTAACGATAGCAACAAAAAAACAGTTCCGGACATACTGAGGTTAATCAGTGTATCTGAACCTGTCTTTTCTATGGTCTTTCCAATGAATAGCTGGGCTGGCTTTTCCTTGGAATGGATTATTTAATTGTAAAAAATTCCCGTGAAATGCTTTATAAAATAGGTAATTTTACAAAGTCTATTACTTGTTGTTAGTTCATAATTTATGTATAATAAAATTAATATAAGAAATACATGCTCAGCATGCGGCCTGGAACATAAATAATCCGCAAGTTTAGCGATATACGAGGAGGAAATTCTCATGGGTAAACAATCCACCAGGGAAAACAAAACAATTTACCAGCTTTGCCGCGAAGCGGCAGGACTTACAAGAGCAGAAGCCAGTGAAAAAATGGATGCTGTCTCTGATTCAAAAATTGAAAAATTTGAATATGAAACACAAGAACCTACGCCTTATGATATCCTCCAGATGGCAGATGCCTATAAAAGACCAGATCTTTGCAATTATTATTGCTCTCACAAATGCGAAATCGGCTATCGTTATGTTCCAGAAATAGAAATGACCGATCTGTCAAATATCATTTTGGAGACAATTGCCAGTTTAAATGAAATCAATCCTCTTACCGGTCGTCTGATCCAGATTGCCCGTGACGGTAAGATCAGCGATGATGAAATGAAAGATTTTGCTTATATCAGTAAAAAACTTGATGAAATTTCTTTAGCCATAGACTCTTTGAATCTTTGGGTAGATAAAACAGCTGGAGAACAAGGGCTCAATCTTGAACTCTTAAATGCCGAAAAAGAAAAATTAAAATAATCCATAACGCCACGAAAGGATTACGGCTATAGAATAACACCAACCGCAGTCAGTGTCTTTAAAGTTGAATTAATCTATAGAAACTGCTATCATATTTTTATCAGAATTTTCCAAGTAAAGGAGAACATGAGTGGATCATGAACGTAATGCCAATTTCCGAAATCATCGAAAAAGTAACCATGATTTGCAAAAAAAATAATGTAAAGCGCCTTGATTTATTCGGTTCCTTCGCCACAGGCACTGCGACCCCCACCAGTGATATTGATTTTGTAGTATACGGCTGTGATAATCTAATGCAGTTAGAAGATGATCTTCAGCAGATTGAAACGCTAAGGAAAATTGATATTTTTGACTTTGACAGTATAAAAAATGAGTATTTATTGGAGGATATAAAAAAATATGGAAAACAAATTTATTAACCGCTATAACACTTTCTGTAAAAGTCTCTCCAATCTTGCAAAAAGCAAAACAGCCGACCCCAAGACCGATTTTGTTCTCGAAGGAACTGTTCTCAATTTCAGTCTTACTTTCGACATCTCCTGGAAAGTTATGAAAGATATTCTGATCAAAAAAATGGGAATTCTTGATTTTGCAGTTGGCTCTCCACGCGAAACTCTGCAGCAGGCATTTACCAATGGTATTATTGATGATGACACCTGGCTACAAATGCTGAAATCCAGAAATCATTTGTCTCATGATTACGATGGTACTTTCGCCGCAGAGAAATTTCAGGACATTATAAATATTTATTATCCTCTTTTTGAAAAATTCAAAAACGATGTTGCGAAATATTATAAGCAGTAAACTGTGTTTCGTAGAAGGATCACCTTCAGACTATTTTGTTTATTATAGCCTGAAGGTGATTTTAAAATTGTCAATATACATCCGCTTTATTAGATTTTCCAACCAAATTTACGGCAGGATCTCAAGCCAGTAGCCATCTGGATCTACAATGAAATAGATTCCCATTGCTTCATTTTCGAAACAAATGCATCCCATCTCTTCGTGCTTTTTGTGCGCTACTTCGTAATCCTCTGCCTGAAATGCCAGGTGAAATTCGCATTCACCCAGATTATATGGCTGTGGATGATCTTTAAGCCAGGTAAGCTCCAACTCAAAATCACTTACATTGTTGCTCAAATACACAATGATAAAATCATCGGTAGTCGTTCTTCTCACTTCGTGCAGATCAAGGGCCTCGTTGTAAAATTTAATAGATCGGTCCAGATCTGATACATTGTAGTTTTCATGAATCATCTTAAATTTCATAATTCTTCTCCTTTTGTACATTCTGTGTTTTTAATGCGTGACTTATATTGCGGATATTCAGTAATAAACCGCTTAATTACATTAGCATCATTCCAGTAATGCATTGGAAAAATGACATTGCAATCTATATTTTTAAGAAAATACAGGATCCCATCAGCATAGTGATCTCCCTGTCTCGGATCTAGGGGGACAAATGCAGCGTCAAAATGCATACCTTTGATTTTCCTGATCTCCGCATGATATGCTGAAGTAAGTCTCTGGTTGTCAGCTTTTTCTAGTGAAACATTCTATATTCTCTGCATCTATTTTCACATTTACCACTCTTCACATTTAATATCACTTATCTGCTCGATTGGAATAACCGTTTGATCCGTCATAATGATGGTATGCTCGTATTCGTCTATCTTTTTTACAATACCAGAGCACGTAACATAGGAGCCGCCTGCTTTTTTTGCATCGGGAATAAAATAAGTTATCGATACTTTCTGTTCTATACCGATATTATTTCTGATTATATTGATTCTTTCATTCAGCTGAGCAATCGCTTCCTCGCTCAGTTCCAATCTTTCATCGGTTAATCTTGCCGTTTCCTTTATCGCAGCATCATGTCCGGTCAGGGCTGCAAAAGGAGCAAATTGCGCTGCCCGATCCCGAAGTGGCATTTGCGGATGATTCTTAGAGACCGGATGCGGTAAATTAATGATATCGTCATAAGAATTATTTTTCATCCTCTTTCAACTCCTTTACGCCTTATGACCGCCAATCTGTTCATTTCTGTCCCTGGCGGTTGCACCTTCCTGAAGATTCATCCCCTTCAGTACAGCGTTTTTTCCAAATTTCTTTTTGATACTGAGCATTGCTTCCTGCATACGTTTTTCGCGATCCAGCGCAGCCTCTTCCTCTTCCTGCTTTTTCCTTTGCTCCTCATAATCCGTAAAAAGATCCAGCTGCTCATATACTTCTTCTTTCTTGACAGAACTTTCATCCACAAGCCTGTTCGCTGTGATATTGATTCTTCTGACAAGCAGGTTTCTGTCAACGATCCTGTCATATAACTCTATTACTGCATCCGTTATCATCTTGGTTGAGGAAGTCTGCCGTTTCAGATTGGTCGTTCCATGTGCATGTTTCGGAATTCTTCTTCCATAACGGTCGATCGTAACCTCTCCATGATACTGCTTTCTCCTGTCGGCATTGTTCAGATTCTCAATATCATAACCAACCGTCAACACGATCTGATCCGTTACAAGCTTCTTATCCACCAAATCCAAAACCATCTGGTCCGTCATCTCTTTAACGACTAATTTTGCTTTTTCAAAATCATAAGGGCAATGAAGTACCTGCCCGGAACAAACACTGTTCGTTTCCGGCTTATAAGCCTTGACCATTTCCATGGTACAGGGCTCATATCCCCAGGCATGGTCGATCAGCAACTCTGCATTAACACCAAACAACCTATATAACAGGTCTTCATTATATAACTCATTTTCTTTTCCGATGGAACATCTGGCAATATCTCCCATTGTATAAAGCCCGTATTCTTCCAGCTTCTTTGCATATCCTTTTCCTACTCTCCAAAAATCAGTAAGTGGTCTGTGACCCCAGAGTTTCCTTCGGTATGACATTTCATCCAGTTCTGCAATTCGTACACCATCTTTATCTGCTTTAATGTGCTTCGCCACGATATCCATCGCAATCTTACACAGATACATATTCGTTCCGATTCCAGCAGTTGCCGTTATACCTGTCGTTTTCAGCACATCCTGTATCATGGTCATTGCAAGTTCTCTTGCTGTCATATTATAAGTATGCAGATAATCCGTTACATCCATAAATACTTCGTCGATCGAATACGGAAAAATATCTTCCGGCGCAATATATTTCAGATAAATACTATAAATTCTGGTGCTGTATTCCAGATAGAGAGCCATCCGGGGAGGAGCGACAATATAATCAATCTCCAGTTCCGGATTGGTATCTAATTCTGTGCTGTCATCAGAGGCTCCGATAAAAGTTCTGTTCGGCACTTTCCACCTGCGAGCGCTGTTGGCTTCTTTTACTTTTTGAACAACCTCAAATAAACGAGCCCTTCCTGGTATCCCATAACACTTTAAAGCTGGAGATACCGCAAGACAAATTGTCTTTTCTGTTCTGCTTTTATCTGCAACAACAAGATTGGTCGTCAAAGGATCCCGATTTCGTTCTTTACATTCCACAGACGCATAGAATGACTTAAGATCGATTGCAATATAGGTTCTTTCCTTTTCCATCATTCTACACCTCCCGATTCTCCTGTGTTCTGTTTCTAATTCTTATTTATCCTGCCCGGAAAACTTTCTCATCATAACAATCCGCTCAAGGATTTCCTGCCTGAATTTTTCAACATCATTCGTCCGTTTACGCACACCAGCTGCTGCAGCATGTCCACCTCCGCCAAACGTCTGCAGAAGTTCGTTTACATTGATCCATTTTCCATCAGATTGGAAGGAACAACG
Organism: Blautia sp. MB18-30; assembly: GCF_023669475.1. NCBI lineage: Bacteria > Bacillati > Bacillota > Clostridia > Lachnospirales > Lachnospiraceae > Blautia > Blautia sp. MB18-30. The sequence continues at coordinate 65,001 of NZ_JAMOYY010000015.1, forward strand.
CCAACAATTTTCTTCTTCCTCATACATGGTAAAACATCCTGTTTCTTACTTCCACGCCTTCCAGATATCCGGCTGATATCCAAGAGTGGATTGTTTTCCATTACGAACTACCGGTGTCTTAATCACCTGCGGGTTTTCCAGCACCTTCTTAAGTTTATCTTCCTCTGCAATGTACTTAATGAGCGCAAGCAGATCCTTGTCCTTGCCCTCCCAGTTGATCATATTTTCCAGTCCACCATTTACCTGGGCAACCGAATTGAATTCGCCCTTGCTCATGCCCTTTTCTTTCATATCAATAAACTGAAACTTGATCCCACGTTCCTTAAAGAAACGTTCTGCTTTCTTTGTATCATTGCACTTCTTTGTTCCAAAAATCTGTACGTTCAAATCAATTCTCCTTATCCATTGCCATATGTATCATTTTCTCAAAGGATTCTCTAAAATGCTCATCATCCTCCGATGTTCGTTTTCTTGGGCCTCTTAAGTGCTTCTTTCCGGATGCCCTTCGTGCTTTCTTATTCAGATGCCGCTCCATAAGCATCTGGTCAATATTTTCATTGGTATACCATTTCCCAGATTGATGAATCGCATACGCATTTTTTCCAAGTGCCATTGCCGCAACTCCATAATCCTGTGATACAACAATATCGCCCCTATGACAAATGCTGATCAGTTTATAATCCACGGCATCTGCTCCGGCTCCAACTACGATCACCTCACTGTAATCAGAAGATAACACATGATTGGTATCACACAATAACGTTACCGAAATACTGTGCTCTTTTGCAACTTTTTCAACAATACCGACTACCGGGCAGGCATCTGCATCAACAAAAATCTGCATATCTTCTCCTTTAATTACACATAAATGGCGTACGAACCTCGACGAGATTACCACTCGGATCATACAGCCTTACAAGCTTCTGCCCACCTGCAAGTTCTGTTAGTTCAGTGGCATATCGGACGAAATACTTACCAGATTCATATTTTGCAAGCAATCCATCTATATCAAAATCCTCGAAATACAATTCCATCATGTTATTGAATGGAGTGGAAATCTCATCTAGTGTCTTCCCCCATAAACCGGCATCCTGCAAAACAAGTCCCTCCGATAAGATCACATTACCTTCATTCTTAAGAATCACTTGCAGTCCAAATAAGTCTTTATAAAACTCTATGGATTTTTCTATATCATCCACCACGATCAGTACGTTTTTCAGCATATCCGTCACCTCACAATCCGCTTTGAGTCAAGCGAATATTCGCAATCCGCATGCGGTTAAATAATCTTTCCAGACAAATGATCAATTTCATGCTGGCAAATCTGTGCTGTCCATCCTGACAATTTCTGGCGCTGTTTTTTCCATTTGAAGTCATAATACTCTACTTCTATTTCCTGGTATCTGGTCGTCTTACGAACACCATCCAGCGACAGACAGCCTTCTTCTGTCTCATACATGTCACGTTTTGAAACAATCACCGGATTGAACATCACAACATTTATGAATCCCATATTCACAATGATGATATTCTTCTTTACACCAATCATGTTCGCCGCCATACCAACACAACGTTCTCTGTTCGCCTGCAGCGTATCCTGCAGATCCTTTCCAACCTGGATGTCAGCTTTCGTGGCCGGTTCAGATGGCTGGCCTAAGAAGAAAACATCTCTTACTATTTGTTTTACCATTTACTTTCTCCTGTACTCTAATTCTTATCTATCTTGACCAGAAATCTTTCTCGTCATAACAATTCGCTCAAATATTTCCTGTTCCTCTTTCATTGTTCCAATATTTTATTATCTAACACCACTTTACAACTTTTTCATAAAAAAATATCGTACAGGACTTTCTGATGTATAATGAATTTGACCCAAAACATTACAAAGGAAAGTGACCTTGTACGACAAAAACATTATACAACGAAAAAACACTGATTGGTAGACTTCATCAATATTTTTTGATTTATTTTGAAACTTTTTCTGTTCCGACAGCAGATACCTTATTTCTGCTGATATTATCCATACTGACCTTGTGTTATAACCTTTCATCTGCCAGTCCTCCTTGGATTTTTCTTCTTTTTTGATGTTATCATCTTACAATAAATGGCTGTGCGAAAATCCCGACAACCAACTGGTTCTATGGCGGGGATAATTGGGTCCTATGGCAGATTAAACGCTGATTAAAGGCCTTTAATTGCCAACTAAACTACGAAGAATTCCAAAATCACGTTGCAGATTTGGAGGCTTCCATTCATGCCACCGATAATAAGATTCAGCAAACGAGGCTGGCAATTCAAAATCAACAAGTAATTCAGAAACACTGTGAAGTCTATCGGGCCTGTCGTGACATCATACGTGCTCAGAATTTGGTATTCACAAACTTCCGTCGGCTGAAAAACTGCAGCGACAACAGATGGAACTGGAAGAAGAACTGTCCTCAGCCAAAAAAAAAGCAGGATCTCCAGAAGCAACAGAATACCCTGCATATAATTGAAAAAAATTTTGATGCTATGATCCGCAAAGCTGGTATCAAGGTTCCGGAGAAAGCGCCTTCACCAAGAATCTTGAGCTCTTAAATGCCAAAAAAGAAAAATTAAAATAAGCCATAACGCGACGAAAGGCAATGAACCATTTCTGACTCATTGCCTTTTCCTTTACATACGCTGTAATTGATTGACGATACTTTCTGTTCTTCGAATAGCTTCTTCTACCTGTCTTTGTGCATTATTGATTCGATCCTGGACCACCCAGTCCACAACAAAACCATCAAAGAAATAATCCGCAAAAGAAAGAAAATCTCCAGTATCGATATTCAAGTTACATGCCATATTTACATCATTTAATTCTCTACTGAAATTACGAAGATCATACTTTGCCTGTTCCATATTCCGTTTGGCCTGATCAATTCTAGAACGTTTTAGCATCGTAGTGAAAAAACCACCGCCAAACATATCTACCAGTCCCCAGTTCTTTGCACTGTTTAAATTTTCTTTTGCTGCCTGAAGACTGTTCAAAGCTCTACGTCCAGCTTCAATTGCTTCTCTTTTTTCTTTTTCAATATCATATCCCATTCGTTTTCTCCTCCTGATCGATTATGAATGTGACGTCACCAATGCTATAATACCACCGACAATCAACAATGGAAAAGCAATGTACATCAGTCCACCTACAACCATACCAATCAATATCACCGGGAAGAAAATAACTGTGCAAAGTAATTTCATAATTCCCCAGGATGCTCTTAACCCAAAAACAAAAAATTTTCCAACAAACCAAATCATACAAATTGCAAATAATAACGATAACATTTTTTTACTCCTTCTGAAACTCATTCTGATATGTGTCTTTCATTTTTTCTGTTCTTTTTCTGATAAATATTCAGATGTGTTCTTTATACCAAGCTTATTACTGAATGCCGGATTTTTCTCCATCTTTTCTATTATCCGGATTAATCGAATTCTCTGTGCCGCTTCCATCTGATCACCCCATTTATCTTCTGCTTTTCCGTTGATATTGTCACTATAACAAATTTATTTTTCATAATACACATCCACCATGAGGAATTGCATCTTTATATTTCTCGAATTTTGAGAATTCTGTCTTTATATTTCTCTGCACGAATTGTTTCCTATCTATGCTGCCTCTTTTATAATAAGCATATCCGAGCAACATCATAAATTATTATTAAAAGGGAGATTATGCTATGCGAATTGAAAACTTGCAAAATGAAAACAGAAAATATGCGAAAAGTATCGAAAACTTCCACGTGCTTGAATATGTGCAGGATGCCAGCGTTTCACCTATGAATGCAATGAATGAATATTTCATGAGTAAAATGCATGTCAGAAGAAGACAGGTTGTTATTGATATTGATAAAGACCATTCAGCTGTTATCCAGGCTGGTGCCATGCAATGGATGGGTGGTAATGTACAAGCCACATCTGGTATAAAAGGTATCGGAGATTTCCTTGGAAAGGCACTCAAGGGTGCGGTTACAAAAGAAACCGCAGTTAAACCGGAATATGTTGGTGAAGGCTGTCTGGTATTAGAACCGACATACAAATATATTATCCTTGCAGACATTGGCAAATGGGGACCAGCCGGAATGACAATTGAAGATGGCATGTTCCTGGCTTGTGATGCAAATGTAAAAAGTAAAGTTGTAGCCAGAAAGAGCCTTTCATCAGCAGTATTAGGTAGCGAAGGTCTGTTTAATCTGAGTTTGCATGGAAATGGTGTAGCTGCACTGGAGTCTAATGTTCCCGAAGATGAATTGATTGAAGTCATATTGGAAAATGATGAACTGAAAATTGATGGAAACCTTGCTGTATGCTGGTCATCAAATCTTGATTTTACCGTAGAAAGATCTACAAAAACACTTGTCGGATCTGCAGTTAGCGGAGAGGGTCTGGTAAATGTTTATCGTGGAACAGGACGGGTACTGATGTGTCCGGTCGCACCGACAACTTCCTTGTTTGAGTCCACTAACACCATGGCAGCTAAAGCTGCTGCTAAATCCAGCAATACATTTGGAAAATAAGTGTAAAATACATTCTCTTGTAACCAACAAACGCCGATATAGGATTATAAAAATCCTGCATCGGCGTTATTAATTGTGATCATTTTATTTTCTTTATTCAGATGAACTGCTTATCATCCATGCAAATTTTTAATTCTTTTCAATTCCATCTGACATATGATCCTTCTCAGTTATTTTTCGAATGACCCGGCATGGATTTCCAACTGCCAAACTATACGGCGGAATATCTTTTGTTACAACACTCCCTGCACCAATTACACACCCTTCTCCTATGGTGACACCACCGCAAACAACCACATTGGATGCCAGCCAGCAATTATCCTTTATAGTTATTGGCTTCGCATATTCAAGATTATAAAAACTTCCATCTTCTCTTTTCCTAATATTGCGTTCTTCAGGTAATAATGGATGCATAGGAGTTGCCAATGTAACATTTGGACCAATCATCACATTATCGCCTATATGTATTTCACATACATCTAAACATGTAAAGTTAAAATTAGCAGAGCTGAATCTTCCAAAGAACGTATTACATCCGTAATCAAAATAAACAGGCGCCTGTAAATAGGGGAGTTCCTCTGTTGCTGGCAATAATTCCCTCAATATCTGTGCTTGTTTTTCTTGATCATCTTCATCTGTCGAATTGTATTTTCTTGCTAATTTACGTGCATTCACGCGTAATTGCTCCAATTCTTTATCCGTTGGATCGTACAACTCTCCACTTAGCATTTTTTCTCTTTCAGTCATTTCCGATAACCTCCAAATTCAAAGTTATAAATATCAGTTTCCCCACTCTCTCATGGTCTGCAATATTTTATCTAATGCTTTTGCACTTTCCGTCATCAAATACGGACATAGCCATAACCATATTATCTACTTTTAGATCACTGGAAAAAATATCCATCGCAGAAGGTATCTGTTTAAAATTAATTTCAATAATTTCTTCATAGTTCTCTTCTGCAAATCTTTCAACTATATATGTTTTTCCTGTTTGTCTGGCTCCCTGAATTACAAGACATTTTTGTTTTTTGAATCTACCCATTTTTTATGTAATGCGTCACTTTTCTTTTTAACATAAAACATCTCCTGTTACCAAATAATATTTTTATCAAGAACAACTTTGTAACATTTTTAATTACTATATTTCTTTTATCATCAACATTTTAGAATATTATATCATTGATCAATATATATTAAATGACTTTTTCCATTTCATACAATCTCTTCTGAAGCTCCGGTTCAAAGAAATTCTACATTCCTTCATCAAAGCTTATGAAAGGCTTCTCCATATCTTCAGTTGTGAAAATCAGCGCATTTTCGTTACTTTTCTTAACCGCACAGTCTGTGAAATTTTTAAATTCCTTATCAGTGACCGGCTGCTGCATATGCTTAACATCAAACAATACTTCTGTGTCAACCAGACTGTTTCCTGTTCAGGGTTTATTTGAACTCCAATATTAATATTACCATCTGTGAATAATATTATTTCATTTTTCATCAATAAGACCTTACACATTCTACCCTATCACACTCGCACCAAATGGCATGAAAGAGAGTCTTGCCATCTTGAAGAACTGCTTTCCAAATGGAATTCCAACTATCGTAATGCACCAAATACAACCCACTATCAGGTTTCCAAGTGCCATTTCCCATCCAAAAAATATAATCCATATAAGATTTACCAGAAATGAAAACATGCCATTTCCATACACGATTTCTTTTCCAAACGGCCAAAATGCCAAGGTTGCAAATTTAAAACATTGCAGACCTACCGGAATTCCAATAATTGTAATACACCATATGCAACCTGCAAAAATCCATGCCAGTCCGCCCAGTAATCCTCCAAATATAAACCAAAGGATATTACCTATAGTTCTCATGACAACCTCTCCTCCTCATCCAATGTCTAATATTCTTTTGCAATTTCCTCTGTTATCTCATATATCTCTTTGAATTTTTCTAAGTCCTCTGGAGATCTGATCAGCATGATTTCTTCGATTTTTCCAGTCCGTATGTCTTTGAATCCTGCTACTTCTTCTCCGGTACAAATGCTTGCACGAATAACTGGTTTCATATGTTCTCGGTCATATGTTTTTTTCACGATTTTCTTTTTGAATAATCCCATGCTACCTCCCCATCTCCGAATATCTTCGACAACAAGATCAACTATCTAATTCCTAGAACATTTTTCTGCATCAATCGCAAGTACAAACATCAACGCATCCAATGCATTTCCTGGATTCTGCACATCAATAACATATATATCAGTCATATGAAACAGTTCTTTATTGACCCGTGCGATTGAATAACCGCTTCGATCAAGAATGCTATAGTCCCATTCCATAATAGTTCCATCAATATGCCATCCATTGTAATCAATATTATAATGTGGCGTCAGGAATGAGAATTCTTTGCTCAGGCATCCGATATAACTGCCGTTTTTATAAATTTCAAATTTAGGAAGAAAAGTAAGTACTTTCTGAACAACCATTCCTACTTCATTTCCATAGGCATCATAAATTACAAGTTTATGTCCCCAGGACAACTGACCTTTTACTACATAAACAGTGTTGCCTGCTTCATCATAGATATCATAGCTGTCAAACCATGAAAACAGCCTTTGTTTAAACAATAACTTCATAACTTTTCACCGCTCTCTCCAACAGATATAATTGGTTCTTTATAAGTATCATAATACCATGCCGGAACACCTTAAAAAATATGTAAATCGAAGAATTAACTCATCTTATTTCACGGATTATGATAAAACACATATTACCAGCTATAAATCTCTACTTGTTCACAAAAAGATATAAAAAAGACCATCTACTGCTTGTTTACGGTAAATGATCTTTTCATTGCAACATTTAATTAAATATCATACTGAGCCGATTGTTCACGTATCAATTTACATGTTTCTCATTGTATTGCTCGCCCTATTATAAATACAATTTATTTTCCTTCCTACCGGAACAAACCTTCTTCATTTTCAGTCCAGCGATAAAACTGACAAGCTTACTGTAATTTCTTGCTTTCTTCGGACAGACTGCTACACAGTGCATACAAGAAATACACTTATCCTTATCGGTCATCTTCGGATTGTCCAACGGAATGGCACCTGCCGGGCATTCTTTTGCGCACAGACCGCAGGAGGTGCATTTTCCATTTGCAACAGGTTTAAGTGGAACACCACCATATTCTCGATATGGTCTGTTTCCCGGAAATGCAGGTGTCCTTTGTGCTTCGCTGTTTTGCATAATCTTTGCGGCAAATTCCAGCAATTCCTTTTCATCATGCTGATCCGGGCGTCCGGTTCCAAATTGGTGCATCAGGGAATGCTCTGCGACTGCCTCCATTCCTGCGATACATACAAAGCCTGATGCCTCCAGAACATCCTGTAGTTCCAATAGAGTATCATCAATCATACGGTTTCCAAATACTGCCACAAGAATTGCTTTCGTACCATCTGCCTTTACTTTGCGGAACATATCCGTTACAACTGATGGAATGCGTCCACCGTAAGACGGTACAGCAACCAAACATAGGTCCTTTTTTTCAAATTTCACCTTCATGAGTTTATCTGGTTCTTTAATTAGGTCGATTTCTTCAGCATCCAGCTTCGTCCCTTTCGCAACAATATCTGCTACTTTCTCTGTACCCCCTGTCGGGCTGAAAAATATGTTATAAAATCTCATAATGATCCTCCTACGGATTCCGATTTGTCTATTGTCCTTTTATAACGGTTGACCAATTGTTTTCAATAGTCTTTATATGTTTGAAAGGAATTCTTCTATCAAACTATTTATCATCTCCGGTTTATCTGTATTAGAATTATGACCGGCCCCTTCAATCCACTTTAAAGGAATTTTCGTTTTTCGATGCCATTCTCTGTTATACCTTATGCATGAACCGGCATGATCCTTTGTACCACATATCAACAGGGAAGGACATTTGATTTCATATGGCAGATTCTTTTCCATTGCCTCTGCCAGAATACGAAATCCATGCCCGGCAATTTGGGCATAACGATGCTGATCACCATCATAGACCAGCATCATTTCCTTCATCAGATTTCTGCCATAATCAGAAGTTGCAACTCCCTCAGTTCCGGATTTCAAAAGCAACTTCCATGGGTAATGTGCATATACTGGTTCCATTCTTTTCAGAAGCCAGATCTCCACTGCTGTCACATAGTTCCTCTGCAGCGGTGCTGAATCAATGGAAATAAAACCTGCCAGCCGGTCAGGATACAATTGTGCATAAGCCTGTCCCACATATCCTCCCATTGATTGACCTATTATAATTGGTTTTATGATTTCTTCTTTTTCAAGAATCCCATTCAGCCATTTTGCCTTATCAAACAGATCAAAGTCAAAGCGGAACGGCCAGGAAGAGGCATGAGCCGGTGCATCCCATACAATAATATTATATTTTCCATCGAAGTACTCAACCTGTTTATCAAATAATCTATGATCAGCAGTCAGCCCTGGTAAAAATACAAGCGTCGTTGTATCCAAACTCAGATTATTTGACCAATAGTGAATTGTTCCGCAAGGAGTTTGATATGTGCTTTCCTTCAACAAATCCACCTCCGCAATTTTCATTTTTCTCAGTTACACAAACTGAAAAACTTTAACTATTTTCATATTGGTTTTTTATATCAAATACAGTCTGCTACATCTCATCCGGCTTTTGACCATCGTGGGCTTTCCATTGACACTCCGTCAATTTCATATCTGTAAATACCGCTTTAAACGATGAATCTTCCGGACTGCATGCATAAATTCCAAATTTGATTTTTCCTGCACCAGCCCACATATGACAAATCCTCATTTGCTTAAACCGTATTCCATCCTCAGAATATTCAATGCAATAATCATCTTCACGTCTACTGAGACGATACCACATAGATTTAATCTCTGCATCAATTTCCGTAGTTGCCCAATCTGAATATCCATTGTTTGTCACAACACTTCCCAGGTGCTGAAAATAGTCATTCTCATATTCTATAGAACCTTTCAACCAATTCTCACTGTCAAGATACATAACCACACCGCACTGATCAAAGCGATGATGGCTTTCCTTAAAATCAGTTTTCACTATAAATGAAAAAAATTTTTCCTCTGTTTCTATCTGCAGAACCGGAGCATTATCATTGCGGAAATGATAGTAAGTTCTTTGCCACAAATCAGTTCCAGGCTGTGTAATAATCTCAATTTTGTCATCTGTCAGCGTGTAATCATCAGGTTCTCTCGTCCACTTAAAATCTTTTATATTCATCTCATTATCCCTCCAAATCCCAATTCACAACATCATTTCTAATACAGATTTTACCGTACTTTTTAATCTCAGTCCATCCTTTATACCCAGGCGATAGAAAAACTCTTCTGTCTCTGCTCCGCTGGCAAATATTTCATCACAATACTTCGTAAGCACTTCCTCTTGTTCCGGAGACAGTGTTTCCAAAAGCTTCTGGTATTCCTTCTCTATATTTTCATTAAATGGCTGTGTATCTTGATTTGATTTCCATTCAGAATATGCTTTGCTCATACGATTGGAGATCATCTTATCAACAGACTCCTCTACGTCTTTTGACATCTTTGAGGGAGACTCTTGCTTTTGAACTTTTTCGTTCTTCGCTTTTTCAAGTATTGACTCGTCAATATAGTGAATAATTTCTCTCAGATTTACCTTCATAGATTGCAGGTATCCTCTCATCAGCACTGCCAGTTTCTCACTTCTGACTCCAATGCCAGGACAAATGCTCCTGCAGCCAATACGCCTACCAACATGAATTCAGCGATTCCCAGGCTAATATAATTCATGTACTGCGTGCGGTACCAAATGATGGTGCACACAAAGTCAGCCTCATTGATGCGCCTTCCATCGGACTTTGCTTCCGCAGTTTCCTTCACTATCCCTTCTCTGGAATCTGTTTCCACAAGTCCCTTTCGGGTCATCTTTTTGACCGCATGTCTTTTCACCTTAAATTCCTCCAATCGCTTTCACCTCCTTTCTCCCCAAATGGATAAAAAAATAAGGCCATCTATCGTGGATAACGGTAGACGACCTCAAGTTATATACTTCTTTATGATGTTATTACTTTGTATTTGTGTTTTAATGCTTTTGACAGTGCAACATTTGTAAATGGAACAATCTGATCATTTTGCAAGCGGCCAAGGACAATACCCGGATCTCTGTCAATTCTTTCAGCAAATCTGCGGATAGCATTTTCGCTAAACTCATTCATTCTAACGAAAGCCTCATATTCTCCCGGAGGGATCAATTTGTCTTCCGCATATTTATCTGCTGCATCCTCCTGTCCAGCGTGCTCATTTTCAAACGTAATTCCATAATCACCATTAATAATATGGCCAATCTCATGGAACAGAGTAAACCAAAATGTATCTGAATAGAAACGTCTGTCATTCACCATCAGCATTACATTCTGCCCAATCTTCTTGGTTGCACCATTTATTCCTGAACCCGGAAGATTTGGAAGTATTACGAATATTACTCCCGCATCTTCAAAGGCCTTCCTAATCAGTGGATAAAAATCACCATGCTGTGTTGTTAATGTCAATGCATAATCAACAGCTTTTTCAAACTTCTTTTTGTCAAACTTAGGTGCTTCTATCTTCAGTGCCTGATTAATTGCGATCTGAACCATTGCATTTGCTCTGGCAGTATTAGTCTCTTTCATATCCTCAGATGCACTTCGGAAACTAACTGTCATATTTTGCTTTGTAAAAACAGATAATGATGCAACATTTAAAAATTCACGTAGACACTTAATCTGCTCATTTGTTTTTCTCGGAAGATCAGGCAATCCAAAATTCTCTCTGAAATATGTGTACTGAAAGTACTTGAAAATTCTTCTTTCCTGCTCTAATTCCTTGGATGATTCAAACTCAGCAATCAAAGCGTCATAGCTCTTCTGAAGATTCAGCCAGTAGTCAACACTAGTCCCTAACATTCGAGATAATTTCATGGCTATATCGATTGATAAGCTTTGCTCCCCACGTACCAGAATACTTAAATTCTTTGGCGTGGTATCTAATCGTTTTGCAAAATCTTTCTGAGAAAGTCCACTTTCTTCAATGATTTCTTTGATATAGTATCCAGGATGAAAAGCAATCTTATCATTATATTCAATATAATTACTCATAATGCTTACTTACCTCCTTTACTTCAACAATTCTAACCACACCAGCAATTTCATCAATATTACAAGGATCATAAGGTTCTTCATTCTCATCTAATGGCTGAATAATAATACGCCATGGATCTCTTCTCGTTTTTACATCTATAGCAAAAAATCCATCCATATTGCCACTCAACTTATGAAAATGAAACGTCGGCATCATTACTATATCCTTAATTACACTCGCCTGCTGTATAGCATTTATTCGGGCAAATAGGCTGGTTGCTAATGCAGCATTCCCGCCAAACAATTTTTTTGCAGTTTTTAAATCGGTACATTGTTTCTGAACTTTACTGTTATTGTATAGTAGCTGCACGTTTGCCCTCCTTTTTAAATTACCCGTCGGGTAATCTAAATATACCATCAGGAGAGGCTCTAGTCAATAATCCACACACTCCAAAGATCTCGGAGTACGTGGATGTGCAGAAAATCTTGGCATCGGATACAGCACATTAACAAAATGGCTGAAAAACTTCCGGGAATCAGGTGATATTCCTGTTCGTGGTTCTGGTAATTATGCATCTGATGAGCAGAAGGAATTGCCCGTCTCAGACGTGAATTACGTGATGCCCAAGATACACTTGATGTGTTAAAAAAAGCAATCAACATTCTGGGAAAATGACGGACGCCATTTATCTTGAAGTGTCTGAGAAGACGGAAGCTGCCAAAAAGGCTGGACGCCGGGTTTCCGTCTCCGGAATGTTGAAATTTTTAGGTGTCTCTCGCTCAGGATATCTTGCATGGCTCCACCACGTACCTTCTGATACAGAAAAACGTCGTAAAGCTGTAAAAGCAAAATACAGGATATTTATGATGATTCCAAGGCTCCTTCTTAAAATATATAGATTTCACAAATCCTTATCGATATACATTCTTCTGTCATAGATGTATAAAGATTTTGCACAGTTCGTTTTTTTCATAAAACTTATTCTGTTTTTCAACTTCTGTGATATAATGCTTTATTATAATAATTCCCATGGACAAAATGAGGTGAACCAAGTGAAAAAGAAAACACTTGTGCCTCTTATCACTTTTTTACTGGGCATATGCCTTATTAGTTTGATTGTATACAAAACAGACACCCACGAAAAAGAGCAGAGACACATAACAGCACAATTAAACGTAGCCACCTATGGCGAACAAATAAAGAATGAAATTACAAATGGAATTGAGATCACAGATACCTTGAAGTAAATCTTAATAAGTGAAGATGGCGAAATCCGTCAGTTTGAAACAATTGCAGGAAATCTTATGTCTGATTCTATTGAAAGTGTACAGCTCGCTCCTAATGGTGTTGTTACAGATATTTATCCGGCTAATGAAAATGAGGCAGGTAAGATTGATTTGATCCATGATAAAGACCGCGGAAAAATTTCCTGTTACGCAAGAGACAACCATACAATCATTACGCAGGGCCCCTTCAAATTAAAACAGGGAGGATATGGAATTGCAGTCCGCAATCCCATATACCTGAAAGATAAAAACGGACATGAGTATTTCTGGGGATTTACTATTGTTATCCTGCGTGTTCCGGATATTTTTTCAGATTCAATCAGTGCACTTTCAAATTTTGGATACGAATACAAAATTTCAAAAACAGACGCTCCATGGAGTGACACTTATAAAGTGGTTTATCAATCAGATGGGCAAATAAATCGTCCTGTTTCTTATACATTTACAATAGGAGACGAAAACTGGAAATTTGAAGTAACTCCTAAAAGTGGATGGAGAAATGCCACATTACTGATAATCATCATCGGAATTTTTCTTACAATAAGCCTTCTCCTGTCAGTTCTTACCAGAGTATGTTTAGTAGCAAAAGAACATAAGAAAAAGTTTCAGATACTGGCGCGCACAGATTCTCTTACAAATATTTATAACCGCTATGGATTTGATGAATTTGCAGAAAAAATGATTCAAAAAAATCCAAAAACACATTTTGTGGCTGCGCTCCTTGATATCGATGATTTCAAGTTTATTAATGATATCTATGGACATAATTACGGAGACAGGGCACTAAAGAATCTTGCAGACAGCATGAAGACTTTTTTCCCATCCGATGCATTACTCGGAAGAAATGGTGGTGACGAATTCTGCATTCTTTTACCAAATTGTACCTTTGCAGAAGCAGATATACAGCTGCAGAAATTCACCAAACTTCCTAAATCATTCTCATACCATGGTAAGGAACATGCATTTTATATTTCTCTAGGATATGCAGAATATCCAACATTTGCATCCAATCGTTCACAACTCATGCGCTGCGCAGATACCGCTCTTTATGAAATAAAGCTTCATGGAAAAAATGGATGTATGGTCTACAGAGAAGGACTTCGGTCAGGTGCCCGCAAACAACTTGGATTCGCATTCAAGGATATCTCTGAACATCTTCCAGGTGCATTCATCATATACAAAGCTGACAAAGAAGATGATGAACTAATTTTTGCAAATGATGAATTTCTTCATATGTCCGGATATAAAGATATAGATGAACTGTTCAGACTTACTGAGAAAAGTTTTCGCAACTTGATTCGTGAAGATGAACAGCAACAGATAGAATCAAGTATCTGGGAACAGATTGACAACGGCAATGAAAATGACTATATTCACTTTCATCTTCGAAAAGCTGACGGAACTTATTTTTCTGTTCTTGATCATGGAAGAATTGTAGAAAGCCCGCAATACGGGAAAGTATTTTATGTATTGTTCATGGATTGGGAAGATATGCATATTCGTTACAATGATAAATTCGCAAGATAAAATATTGCAAAAAACAGAGCGTATGATCTATTTTCATATAATGTTTATGTCGGCAAGCTCTATCAAAAGGAAATCGACTTTGTTGCTCAGAGAAGCAACGAGAAGTTTTATATTCAGATCAGCGACAACATTTCCGGGCAGGAAACATTTGAGAGAGAATGCTTTCCTCGGCTTCAGATTCGAGATGCTTATCCGAAAATGATTATTGCTAGAACCAAACATCCCCAATATAGCTATGAAGGAATCGTAATTTACGATATAGCCGATTGGTTACTACAAGAATAAGCAAGGCGAAATATCTCCAGCATTCTCTTTTGAAATGATGGAGATATTTTTATTATGACGGAGATTGCAGATGAATTCAGACGAAGCATCCTACGAAAAGAGTTTTATATGGATGTACTGAACTGTGATCCGATGTCTTTTGACAAGGAATGCAAACTGACTATTTGGTGGCTACACCCCCCAAGCCCCTGTAGAATAAATAACGCCAGTACTGGATATCAAAAATCCCGCACCGGCGTTATTTATTAAAATATTTTGTTTTTTAATCTTCAACACTCTCTACTGAAACTTCTTTTTTCTTCCTACTTTTACCAGAAATCATCTTGTGTCCTGTATAAATAGCCATAATCATGCAAAGCAAAGAACTTGCTGCAAAGTACTTATGGCCTTCTTTTGATCCCTTATAACCTGTATAAAAAGTTCCAAGCATTGTAATCAGTGCACCGATAAACCAATATTTATGTGATTTCATTCAGATACCTCCTGCCGTTTTTCTTAATCATATACCTTTTAAAAGATATATACAAACTGGAAGTTAGCGATTTCTTTTTCCGGTATTCTCTGTCCCACGGATTTCCTCATGATAGAAATAATCTACGATCACCGGATGTCCCTGCGGGACTCTGCCATAAGGCATTTCATTATCCACAAAGGCACAATCATACTTCTTAGCCATTTTCTCAGCTTTTACTTCAAGTGCTTCAAAGTAGCTGCGGTTATGCTTGTTATAGATCTCGTCGTAAAGTGGTACAAGATCAGGATATTTTCCGGCGATATAATTCATAATTGTCTTTTTGAAACCGCCTCGAAGATTGAGATTTTCGAGCCAGAACAGATCGCACTGATCCTTTACCCGCTCAAAGATTGCTTCAAAATCCGTGATACCGGGAAATACCGGGGATACGAAACAGACTGTACGGATACCTGCCTCATATACCTGCTTCATAGCAGCGATACGGTGCTCAATGCTCGAAGCAGAGTCCATATCGTTCTTGAAATTTTCATCTAGTGTGTTGATCGACCATGAAACGGTTACACGTCCAAGCTTCTTCAGTAAATCAATATCTCGTACCACAAGATCCGACTTTGTGCAGATCAGAATATCTGCGTCACTGCCGATCAGCTGCTCCAGAAGTTTTCTGGTATTCCCGAATTGCTCCTCCTGTGGATTGTAGCCATCTGTCACAGAACCGATGACCACCCGCTGTCCGGCATATTTCTTCGGATTTTTAATTTCCGTCCAATGCTTCACATCAAGGAAAGTGCCCCATTCCTCCTTGTGCCCGGTAAAGCGCTTCATAAAAGAAGCATAACAATACTTGCAGGCATGTGTACAGCCCACATAGGGATTGACCGAGTAACCGCCTACCGGCAGACTAGACTTAGTCATGATGTTCTTTGTTTCCACCTCACGAATGAGGATTCCATTTATTACTTCTTCCATGATTTCTGTACCTCTAACACTTTATTAAATTCTTCCGGCATTTCCTGAATCATATTTTCATCCCCTATGATAGGGACAAGGTCTTCCTTCATAAACACCGGAATGCCGAGCTTATGTGCCTGGTCCGCCAGAGACCATGCCCATTCCGGCTCCGTATGAATCTTCCTGCTCTGAGCTCCGGTCATGGTGCCCACAACGATCCAATTGATTCCGGAAAGGTCAACTGTGCCGAGATCGTCGAATAACGGCTCAAAGGTAACATGGTAATGTTTTGCTCTGACGTTTTTCCGAAGGGCGTCGATACGCCACAGTTCTGCTTTCCTCGTCACCGTAACGCCAAACCATGCGTTTTCCAAATCGGTATCAAAATCCAGCAAATCAGGTCGCTTGGTAAGGAACAGGAACTGATGCTGTGGATTTTCACGGATCTTTGCAAATACCTCGTCTCTCCATTCCGGCTTCCATCCGGAGAGATCGCTCATCCCGGTAAGAAGAAAGTTCTGCGGACGTTTCTTTTCCATCATCTTGAGCTTACCCGGAAAGAATTCAGGGTCAGCGAAGTCATCAATCATATGCCAGCGTTTCACGTTGTTGCGGGCATAGCAATATGTACACCCCACTGTGCAGCCAATGACGATATTCATGTTCTGAATCTGATCTTTGATACAAATACTCATGACTTCTGCCACTCCTCAAGATTCTTTCTGATGCGGTCGAGACATTTCTCAAACCGGGTAATTTCTTCCTCTGAAAAACCTTTGTAGTAAATACTGCCCATCTCATCAGATACAGAATCGTACTCGCCCTTTAAGGAATGTGCTTTCTCAGTCAGAAACAGGAGTGTTTTCCTTTTGTCCGTTTCAGACTGAACACGGCTTATCAGCCCTTGATTTTCCATTCTTTCCAGCATCGTAGTAAGAGATGTTATCGCTAATCCGCATTTAGTCGAGAGTGACCTAATTGAGATACCATCCTCCTGCCACAGCACATAAAGAATACGTCCCTGGGCTCCATTAAACGCATCAATATTCTTTTCACTGAGAATCTTCTCAAAAATCCGGTCTCCAAGCTGTTTTATTTTTGTGACAAGAAATCCTCCATTCATTTCCATACAAAAGCTCCTATATAGTAGTTTATTAAAAACATACTATATAGGAGCTTTATTGTCAAGAGTTTATATGTCTTAATAGGTAAATTCCATTTTTTCAATTCTCCAAACTGGAATTTATATAATTATTCCTCTAACTTTCCCCATTTTATAGGCTTTCCTGCCTGTCCATTAGTGAAATGATATGTAGTTTCCCTTATTTTTGCCCTTATGAGATAATCACAAGGGAAATA